>CANKAT010000157.1 GCA_947479815.1 Sphingobacteriaceae bacterium | reverse complement strand
GGGTAAAAGTTAATTTGTAGGTAGGTAACTCTAAGTACAGGAAAACTTATATCAATCTTAAACAAATCATCCATTCACTGAACCTCCGTTCACCTCTCTTCCGCCTTGTCCCGATAGCTATCGGGAGTGTGCGGCAATTACAGTCCCAGCCCTCGCAGAACCTTTCATAGCAGCAGGCGCAGCGGTGGGATTTATTCGCTGTTTTTTATTGTTTTTTAAAGGCGCTCATGGTCTCGTCGTACCGCCTCGGCTTGGTACTTTTTTCCTATAGAAAAAGGACTAGGCCCCCGCGGCTATGAGCGGGAAGAAATTATATATGCTTGGTAACACCAAGCACATGGAAAATTACATGTGTAGCAGGTCATTTTTTTAAGAAGATTTTTTTAAGCGCTGCGCACCTGTCATCCTAAAGCTTTTTTTCCTGTTTATCATATTGTTTTTTAAATTCGTATTGTGGATAAAGCTACTCTGCGAAAACAATATTTAGATAAACGTCTGAGTATCTCCCGGTCGCGGTTCTTGATACTCACAGATGATCTGATGATTCAAATCAAACGTATCGATTGGTCTCAGTTCAGGACGATTCATATTTTTTTGCCTATCAGAAAGAATAATGAGGTAGACACCTTTTCTATTTTAAATTATTTTAAGCAATCTGAGCCACAATTACAAATAGTCATTCCTCGAACAAATTTTGAAAATTTTGAAATGGAGAACGTGCTCTATGATCATGAATATACCCTATTTAGTAAGAATAAATATGATATTCCTGAGCCAATTCATGGTAAAATTATCTCCAATGATCAAATTGATCTTGTTTTTATTCCTTTACTAGCCTTTGATAAAAAGGGTAACCGAGCTGGTTATGGCAAGGGTTTTTACGATCGTTTTCTTAGGAATTGCCGTCATGATGTTAAAAAAATGGGAATTTCTTTCTTTGAGCCGGTTGATGAGATCAGCGATTTGAATGAATTTGACATTAAACTGGATTCATGTATTTGCCCGGACAAGATCTGGGAGTTCTGATTATAGATCGAGTTCAAGCAATACCGGGCAATGGTCTGAATGTCTGGCTTCTGGTAATATTGCAGCACGTTTTAATTTATCACGTAATCCTTCAGAAACCAGATTATAATCGATTCGCCAGCCCAGATTCTTATTTCTGGCGTTTGCTCTGAAACTCCACCAGGTATACTGATGGGGCTCCGTGTTAAAGTGTCGGAATGAGTCGATATAACCGCCTTTCAGAAAATTTTCCATCCATTCACGTTCTTCGGGAAGGAAGCCTGAAGAATTAGCATTTGATTTTGGGTTATGTATGTCTATCGGTTTATGGCAAATATTATAATCTCCTGAAATCACCAGATTGGGGTAATCAAGCTTTAATTTATCGGAATAGCCCTGAAAATCTTCTAAAAACCTGTATTTAAAATCTTGCCTATCTTCACCACTAGACCCTGAAGGGAAATAGGTGCTCATAACTGAAACGCCATCAAAATCAGCTCTGATTATTCGCCCTTCGCGGTCATAATCATCCATTCCTGAAACATACTCAACATGTTTAGGGCTTATTTTAGTAAAAATAGCCGTACCGCTGTATCCCTTTTTCTCTGCCGGGTTCCAATAATGTTCATATCCCAGTTGTTCGAGTAAAATCAGGTCTGTGATTTGGTCGGGCGTAGCTTTGATTTCTTGTAAACAGATCACATCTGGGTTTACGGCTTTTAACCATTCTAGCCAGTTTTTGCTTAATGCTGATCTTATTCCATTTACATTATAGGTTATTATTTTCATAGCATATTATTTTTTAAGCCCAGCTTCTTTTCCAATTTTCGTGCTTCCCCCTTTTTGAGAACACTAACCTCCATTGATACATCTTCTAGTGGACGATCTGAAGGTGATTTTTTTACAGCAGCAATAGTATCAATCATTTCCATTCCTTTAACTACTTCGCCATAAACAGTATAGTTTTGATCTAGATGTGGTGTACCCCCAAGCTCTTTATAAACTTTGCGCTGCGATTCAGGTATGATCCTGTTGTTCATTCTTTTCTTCCGGATATCATCCAGCGTTTCATCCGTCCATTTTTTGCCCTGAACAATATAGAACTGGCTGGCACTTGATGCTTTTGCCGAATTATTATCGCGAGCCGCAGCTAATACTCCTTTTTTGTGAAATAGGCTATCTCTGAATTCGGCATCTACCCGATACCCCAGGTCGCCTTCACCCAATTGCTGACCTTGCTTTGCAGTTTTTGAATCTGGATCTCCGCCCTGAATCATGAATTCCTGGATCACTCTATGAAAAAGCGTACCGTTGTAGAATCCTTCTTTGGTAAGTTTTAAAAAATTATCGTGGTGTTTAGGAGTTTGCTTGTATAACATGATGATACATTCTCCCTTATTAGTTTTTATCCTTACATAATCATGTTTTGGCTTTGCCATTGTGGCGGATATAACCAGTATCAGACTCAGCGTAAGATATTTTTTCATTGAATTTATGGCAATAGGTGTTTTTATCTTCAATTATTTTCAAAATAGGTAATCATCAACGAGCGCATGATCATTTCCTGTTCGAGTAGGGTATATGCAGGAATCTGTTTGACCAGTTTCCAATGTGGCCAGCCATCTTGATCAACTCCTTCTAATTCATAAAAACCAAGTTCACTGAATAGACGGCAATTAGCAATATGCATGAGTTCTTCTTTTTGTCTTTTGCTGAACTTTGAGGGCCCTTTTCCAAGTTCCTGTACACCGATCAGGAATAGCATTACTTTCATGTCTGGAAGATCTGAATCAAAATCCTTTGAGATTTTTTCTTGAAGTTCATTCCACTTTTTATTTATTTCTGCTGGTGTCATATACAAAAGTCTGTAAAAAATAGGGAATTGAAGGAATGTTAATTTAATTAACCCACATTGACATGGCATCAATAATGGATTGTTGTGGTAGGTGTATTTAAAATGAAATCTTAGCGTTCTAAATTGAGCTGGAGCTTACCAAATAACTTTGTT
>CANKAT010000156.1 GCA_947479815.1 Sphingobacteriaceae bacterium | reverse complement strand
TTCAAAGAACTGGATGAAGCAACGACAGATCTCAAAAATAATTTAACTAAACCTTCATTTGCTACAGCAGATCGGATCTATAATGGAGATAATGCTAAATGGTTAAAGTTTGGAAATACATTGCGCCTGCGTTTGGCATTGAGAATTTCGGATGTAGAACCAGCTAAAGCTAAAGTGGAAGCAGAGAAGGCATTTGCTGGCGGAGTGATGACACAGGCTTCAGATGGGGCCCATTTTGCAACTAATGCAGATTTTAACAATGGACTGAACAATTTTATGAGTAGAAATGGCTCCCGGATGAGTACCACTATGGAAAGTTTATTAGTAGGCTATAATGATCCAAGGCTTCCTATATTTTGGAGCCCTGCACTTAGCGATGGTAAGTTCCGTGGTGTAAGAAACGGTATGACCGTTGCTCAACAAAATTTGCCTGAAAATAGTATTAACAATAATTCAGCAGTTGGTCCAAAGTATGCTGCTGCCACGATGACTACAACTCCTCAGGTTGTTTTTTATGCCTCTGAGGCTTATTTTCTTAGGTCCGAAGGAGCATTGAATGGCTGGAATATGGGTGGTACCGCCAAAGAACTTTATGAGATGGGGATAGAAACTTCATTGCGTGAGCATGGCATTACCAGTGCGGCAGTTATTTCTACCTATGTTAATGGTACAAGTCTACCTATCGCACCTAATAATCTGTTCCCTATTCCTCCTTTGACCGATATCCCGGTAAAGTGGGAAAATGACACAGAAAGACAGCGCGAACAAATCGGAACTCAGAAATGGATTGCTCTTTTCCCTGAAGGCCATGAGGCATGGGCTAGTATCAGAAGGTCAGGATATCCTAAATTTTATCCTTTGTTAAATTCTCAAAATCCTGATATAACACCGGATAAGATGATCCGTAGAATTTCCTTCCTCGACAGGGAAATCATTGCTAATGGTGTTGCAGTAAAAGCAGCAGTTCCATTGTTGGGTGGTGGTCCCGATAATGTAGCTACCCGTTTGTGGTGGGATAAATCAAAATCAAAATAGGCAGCCTTTTAATAGCTTGCTTATTTCTGTAGTTGAATCATCATAATAACATGGGTATACCTGCGAAAGTAGGTATACCCTATTTTAAACTTCTAGTGATTTTTAATAATTTTTCACTGTGCTATTTCTTGAAATTTAACACAATTGATCTTAATCCATTTATCAAATTTGAAGTATATTCATTTTATAATCAGATAGTTTTTAAAACTTAATAACTTTTATCATATGATAAAATCTAATGTAAATACCCCGGATTTATTAAATCATGAACTTTCTGAAGGAGGTAATGAAATTGAAAATACTGCTAATCAAGAGCAGCTATTTGATGACAATATTAAGTCTGTCAATGAACACTTAAAACGTAGAAAATTTCTAGGCATGAGTTTATTGGGTATGGCCGGACTGAGTTTACCCTTTGTTGCGAGAGGCGCTGAAAATAATTTTGTTGAGGAATTTGTAAAGGAGGTTATAACTACTGAAACTGAGCTTTTCAAACAGCAGTCTGATAGTTTTGAGACTAAAATTAAATTAATCGAGAAAGCATGGGCTGAAAAAGATTTCAGAATGGTTCGCTCATTGAGTGATTCTATTAGAAATACCGGAATTCAGACTCAGATAGAAGAAGAGGATCCGGGAAAGCCCTTGGTTGGTTCGGGTCAGTTTGGTACTGTTGCTACACTTCCTGCAGCCTGGAAAAACTGGGCAAATGGCTGGAAATATTATAAAGTAATTGGCTTGCAAGAAAAAGCCGGAATTAAACGTAAAGCTGAGCCTGTTGAGGTTTTATTAGCTTTTCGATCTGATCAGGTAACATCACTAAATAGGGAAATTCGTGTTGCCGAGATTCGTGATGGCCAAATTAAAGAAGTAACTTCTCAGGTTTATGGAGTACTAAGGAGAGGATCAGAAAGATTTTGTAAGTTGATGTTCCTTGCCGATAATTTGGGTGGAGAAAAGCGAAATTACCTAGTATTATTTGGCAATCCTGATGCTGAATTACCTGAGTATACTTCAGATCTTGAAGTAAGTGGTGAAGGGTATCACTTAAAAATAGAAAATCAATACTTCATCGCTTCACTTTCTAAACAAACGGGCCAGTTGGAACGGATGTTAATTAAAAGGGAACATGGGGTTGAATTATATGCCGGAGGTCCCGGACACGGAGAAACTCCTTGTATCGACTGGGCTCATGATTATGTTTCTGAAGATAATTTCATGAAGGTTAGAATCCAATATTGGGGAGAATGTCCGGATTATGAAATTGTGCGTGGTCCTATTTGTACTATTGTTCGCCGTTGGGGGTTTCCTCATTCGGCCTTGCATCCTGTTTATCAGCCTTCACGTTTAAATATTGATATTGAATATCGATTCTATGCTGGATTGCCTTTCTTCCACAAGTTTGGTAAAATGAAAGCTGTCAAGCAATTTGTTTCTACCGCTCTAAGAGATGATGAATGGGTATTTACGGGTCAGCCCTTTACTGGAAGTCTTTGGATGGGAGCTGATGAAAAACTTAAATTTGGGGAAATAGATAAGGCAAACGAACACAGTGTTAAGGCCTTTGGATATTACAATAAAGACTCTAAAGATTCATTTATAGGATTGTATTTAGAACATTCTGCAGAAGAAATACCGAAATTTCTTCATGCCGGCCACTCTCTCTTATACTATAACTGGCATGGAACAACCTGGTCACGATACCCGCTTGAGAAAAATCAAATCGTACCTGAAGGTGCTGTTCTCCATCAAAAGAATGCCTATGTTACCGTCGCGTTTACTGAAGCGGATGGCCCAAGTAAAATTGAAGCACTAAGAAAAGAATTATTAAGTCCGCTAACTAGCGTTCAGGCTACTTTGCCTGCCGGAATAGCGGCAAAAGAAAATAAACGCGTTCTTGCCCGTGAAGGTGAAGCACAAAATGGACAGATATCCAAACAGGTATTGTGGGATGCTTTAAGAAACTGTAAAGATCAGCAGTTATATATCGCAGATGTAAATATTGTTGAACTGGGATATATTTATAACCTCTCAATAGATGATGATGGTGTTGTGAAGGTTTTGATGA
>CANKAT010000155.1 GCA_947479815.1 Sphingobacteriaceae bacterium | reverse complement strand
TCAAAAGCACTGTATTTCCCACCTCTTAATATTCCGGATGGAGTATGTCCGTTCAATAATTCAACGGCTCTATCTTCATACCCATCATCTACCACCGCACCATTATCACTGGTAAAAATAAGGAGAGTATTATCAGTAATTTTCAATTTGTCAAGGGTTTTTAACACCTCACCTACAGACCAGTCTAGCTGTAAAATTGCATCGCCGCGAGCACCCATCCCACTTTTACCAACAAAACGTGAATGCGGAACTCTGGGAACATGAATATCTTGTGTGGCGAAATAAAGAAAGAATGGATTTTTTGCATTTTTTTCAATGAAATTAACTGCTCTTCCGGTAAATACATCTGCCATATCTTCATCAACCCAGCGTGCTTTTTTTCCACCGGTCATCCATCCAATACGGCTAACACCATTAATGATGGTTGCATCGTGGCCATGCGAATAGTTTAATTTCAATAGTTCAGGATTTTCTTTACCTGTGGGCTCATTACCAATCTTTTCTTTATAGGATACGGTAATTGGATCAGCTGGATCAAGATCTACAATCCTGTAATTTTCCATGTACACACAAGGTACACGATCGCCTGTTGCAGGCATTATAAAGGAATAGTTAAAGCCAACCTCAAGCGGACCCGGCTTAATATCAGAGTTCCATACTGGTCCACCTGCAGGACCTAAGCCTAAATGCCATTTCCCAACAACCGCTGTCTGATAACCTGCCTTTTGAAGCATTCCAGGCATAGTTTCTTCATTTGTTGGAATAATCAGTGCAGCATCACCCGGGGCAATATTGGTTCCAGATTTGCGCCAAGCATATTTACCAGTAAGCAGTGAAAACCGCGATGGAGTGCAGGTTGCCGCTGTCGCATAGGCATTCGTAAATCGTAAGCCTTGATTGGCTATGCGATCAATGTTCGGTGTCTTTACCTTTGTTGCACCATTGGCACTGATATCACCAATACCTAAATCGTCTGTATATATAATAACAATATTGGGCTTGCTTTGAGCATTAGAAACTAAGGGCAAAAGTTGTGTGATGCCAATACTAGCAAGAAAAAGAAATTTTAATCGATGAAGCATGAATAGTAGCTATATTAAGTTGTTAATGAATAGTTTAATAGAATTTTACCAAGTATTTCTAAATATATGATCGCCTTTTTTATCGGTGATCGGTTTAAGGGGAATGTACAAGCCCTTTGTTTGATCCAACCAATCCCACAATTTTTTATTGAGATCTTTTGCCAAATCCTGTAATTCAGGATCTCTGATCAGGTTGTTCATTTCATACGGATCTTTTTTTAGATCATAGAGCTGATCAATATCCCATACACCATGGCTACGAATAAACTTATATTGGTTGGTACGCACAGCATACTGAGTTGGGGTTTGAGGGAATGGATTTTCCCAATAATATTCATAAAATATTTCCTTCCTCCAGTTAGCTTCGGGCATACCCTTCATTAATTTGAGAAATGAATTGCCTTCCATTTGAACTGGCTTTTTAACCCCTGCCATTTCAAGAATACTTGGTGCGATATCTATATTCAAGACCATTTCCTTCACTTTAGTTCCGGCCTTGATCAGTGCTGGAGAACGTGCAATCAATGGCACCCTCATCGACTCTTCATAGGCATGCCTCTTATCAATCAAGCCATGTTCGCCAAATGAAAATCCATTGTCACCCATATAAATAATCAGTGTTTCTTTATCGAGGTCATTTTCTTTAAGGTATTCCAAAACCCTGCCCACACTATTATCTATGCCCATTAATGTTTCTAGATAATCAACATAAAAGCTGTCAAAATCAGTCTGCCCATGATACATAAAATCTACTCCATGCCAGCTATCGCGCTGCGACCTCACCCATCTTGGAATATCTTTGTAATTTATTTTATAGGCACTAGAGTCGGCCTGTTTTCCACGTGTAAATTTTTTGCTGTCAGCTCTAGCTGTTGAGAACATGGATACTGGATATTGGATCTGAATATCCTTATAGATGCCATTATCACGTTTTGCAGGTCTGAATTCAGCATGCACAGCCTTATGTGATAGATACACAAAGAATGGCTTTTTCTTATCCCGATGCTTGAGCCAATCAATGGTCATGTCAGTTAAAATATCTGTAATGTATGCGCTATCCGTATACGCAACCATCTTGCCATCGATATTAATCTTGGGATTATAATATTCTCCCTGTCCGTTAAAACTCACCCAGCGGTTAAATCCCGGGCGCGGATCACTATTTCCGCCTCCCATATGCCATTTACCAAAAAAGGAAGTCTGATATCCAGCCTTTTGAAGGTATTGCGGAAAAAAGATTAATGATGTTGGTGCTGCAGCCTGATTGTCAACCACGGTATGAGTATGTGCATACTGTCCGGTTAAGATAGAAGCCCTACTCGGTGAGCAGAGGGCCGTACTCACAAAAGCATTCTGAAAATGCACCCCTTCATTAGCAATTCGGTCTAGATTAGGAGTTTTTAATCCAGGTACTTTCCCAGTAAATCCCATAAAATCATAACGATGATCATCAGAAAGAATGAAGATAATATTTCGAGGCTTGGTACCTGGAATAGCCTGATAAACTAAATCTTGCTTGCTTTGAGCGGATACGAAATGGGATAAAGCAACTAAAATTAGAGTAAAAGCAAACCTGGAATAAAGGAGGCACCTATGGGTCATACGATTTATTTTTACTGATTAAGCATATGATAAATACTGCATTAAATTTCAATATATAAGTATAGATAAAATATTTTGGCAGAGGTAATTATTTCGAAAATATGATCCAGATTATAGAGAATACAAAGACCATAATTGAATCACTTATTAATGAAATAACACACCATTTAAACGTGAATAATTATGATTTAGGAAAAATTGTTAAAGAGCTAAATAAGGAAAATAAAGCCTGAATAACTTATCTATTACTAGCTTTTCAAGGATTGAAATTTCGATAAATGCTGCAATTTTCACTAGAACTGAGCAAAATCAAGACTTGTCTAAATTAGTTCAATATTTTAATTTCTTGCACTACTGATCAACTAAATTCGATCTTTAAAGGTGTGAAGAAAATTAAAAAAGAATGAATAGATTTTTTAAAAAAAATAATACTATAGTGTCTCAT
>CANKAT010000154.1 GCA_947479815.1 Sphingobacteriaceae bacterium | reverse complement strand
CTATCTTGTTCAAGCAAGAGGGCTGCTGAATAAACAGCAAGTAAATTATAGGCATTGAAGCTGCCAACCATTTTAAACCAAACCTCTTCATGATCAATATTCAGAAGCAAGCCACTGAAATGGTTTTCAATGATCTTTGCTTTAAAATCAGCGATATTCTTCAGCCCATACGATTTTTTATGAGCCTCCGTATTCTGAAGCATCACCATCCCGTTTTTATCATCAATATTGGTTAATGCAAATGCCTTTTTATTGAGATGATCAAAAAATCCTTTTTTCGCTTTTAAATACGAGTCAAATGTTTTGTGGAAATCCAGATGATCATGGGTAAGATTGGTAAATATTCCACCAGTAAAATCGAGCCCTTCAATTCTTGATTGTGCAACAGCATGCGAACTAACTTCCATGAAGCAATAGTCACAACCGCTTTTCACCATATCTTGTAACAGAGAATTTAAAGCAATAGGATCAGGTGTTGTATGAGTAGCTGGAATAATTAAATCATTGATTTGGTTCTGAACAGTTGAAAGCAATCCGGTTTTATAACCCAGATCACGAAACAATTGAAACAGAAGCGTAGCAATTGTAGTTTTTCCATTGGTACCCGTAACTCCAACCAATTTTAGTTTTGCAGAAGGCTTGTCATAAAAATTAGAAGCGATGATGCCTAAAGCCTTTGCTGAATTATCAACTAGAAAATAATTAATATGCTCTCTAAATTTTGATGGAAACTCTTCACATAGAATTGAAGAAGCACCAAGATCGATGGCTTTGTCAATAAAAGCATGCCCATCTGATGCAGTGCCACGAACAGCAATAAACAGAACGCCAGGCATTACCTTTCTTGAATCAAAGCATATTGCATTAACTTCCGATTCGGTTGAACCAATTACCTTTAAAAGAGATACGCCATACAATATATCCTTGAGTACGTTCATCATTCAAGTTCTAAAATAATTGGTTCACCTTTTGCAACCCTTGTTCCAGCAAGTAATGATTGTCTAACTACTCGTCCGCTTCCACGAACCAGAGTTTTCAAACCTGAATTACCTAATACATATAATGCATCTTTTAAGCCCATTCCACCAACATCAGGAACGGATCCTTCAACGAGTTTTACATCCTTATTGGCAATTCTATTATTTGTATCGACCATCACGTAATCAGAATTCGCAGCAAACAATGCTTTGATTCCAAAAGTTTTATAAACATTTTGTGTTGCCTTCTTCTCACCAATTTTAGATTCAGGCATGGTTAAGTTTCCAATAAATTTCTGATCCTTCAATGCATCAAACATGTTCACATCGCTGGCATAAACGCGGTCTGCGATTTCGCGAAAAACTGGTCCAGCAACTGAAGCTGCATAATAGGTGCCTTTACGAGGATTATTTACTACAACGATCAGTGAATATTTAGGATTATCGGCTGGGAAATATCCGCAAAATGATGCCTGGTATTTTTTATCAACCTGATAACCTTTATTCGCATCAGCTACCTGTGCAGTACCGGTTTTACCTGCAATTCGGTACAAAGGAGAAGCAAGGCCTTTGCCTGTGCCTTCAGTCACAACACCTTCCAAAAGAGCCTGAGCCTTCTTAATGGTGACGTCTGAGACGATCTTTTCATTGATAACCCGGGCTTTAAACAGTTCAACAGTATTGCCTAGGCGTCTGATCTCACGAACAAAAATTGGAGCAATATATCTACCGTCATTTGCAACTGCATTATAAAAGGCAAGCATTTGCAAGGGAGTGATCTGCATTTCATAACCATAAGCCATTTGCGGAAGAGTTTGCTTTTTATTCCAGCTTCTGTTCTTTGGATTTTTTATGACAGGCTGCCCCTCACCAGGTATCTGAAGCATCAATTTTTTATTGAGCCCCCATTTGTAAAGGTGCTCTGAAAATTTACCCTGATCATTTTGATAGGCAGCATTAATCATTTTAGCAACGGCCACATTTGAAGACTCCTCAAAGGCTCTTTTCACCGTCACGGTACCAATACCACCATGAGAATCGCGAATAGTATGACCAGGAATCCTATAAGTACCATCGCCGGTTGCCACCATCGAATTTGTATCTACCTTATTATCTTCGAGCAACGAAAGGTATGATGCTAGTTTAAAGGTTGATCCAGGATCCTGACTTGCAGCAATCGCATAATTAAACTGCTCCTCATATTCTCCAGTACTTACCTTACTGAAATTAGCTACCGCCCGAATTTCACCGGTTGCCACTTCCATTAGTATCACACAACCATGATCTGCATCGCTGGTAATCAATTGATTTTTCAGAGCTCTTTGAGCTACATCCTGCATATTGATATCAATGGTAGAAATAATATCAGCACCTTCTTTTGGGGCAATTTCAATATCCTGATTCACGGGCATCCAAACACCACCAGCAATACGCTGCATCATTCTTTTGCCACTTTCACCATCAATATATGCACTGTAAGCACCCTCTAGCCCAACAGGCTGCACATTTTTATTCTTATAGCCAATAGTACGTTTTGCTAGAGACTGGAATGGCAAGATTCGCTTATTTTGCTGTACAGATATTAGTCCGCCTGTATACCTTCCAAGATTAAAAATCGAAAACTTACGAATGGCTTTTAATTCCTGATGAGTAACATCTCTTTTAATTAGTAGGTATCTTGCCTTATCATCACGAGCCTCACGAAGTAACCTTGAATATTGTTTTGTTGACTTATCACCAAAAAAAACAGATAGTTGGGCAGCAAGAGAATCTACTTTTTCAAAAAATACATCATCCTTTTCAATACCACCTGCAAGCATATCCATCCTTATCTCATACTCCGGTACAGAGGTAGCAAGAAGGCTGCCGTCTACAGAATAAATATTACCACGGGCAGCTTCCACATTAGCAAAACGGGTAGAAAGGCTATCGGCCATAGCTCTCCATTTATTGCCTTCCACAATCTGAACATGAAATAATTTAAAAAGTACCGCAAAGGCCAAAAGTACGATCAAGCCAAAGGCTAGGTACACTCGGAGCAATATGTCGGTTCTGATGTTCATTATTGTCGGTTATCTGTTGTCTGTTATCTGTTATCTGAAGAATACTGCTGATTTCAAATTAGCACTTCCTCGTCTTTGTTCTTGGTTCTTGGTT
>CANKAT010000153.1 GCA_947479815.1 Sphingobacteriaceae bacterium | reverse complement strand
CAGTTAACGCTATAGTATGTTTAAGTTATTGTAACCTAGAACGAAGTTAAGGGTTTAACTGTTGTATGAACCGTTCTTCTCCTCCCAAATTGTTAATGCCATCGGTTACTTCTTCTTTAAAAATGTTGGTTAGTTTTCGTTTAAACTCATTAGAGATAACCCGGGAGTCTTGTTTGCTTTTCACCACGCGGGGAGTAATCAAGATAACTAATTCAGTTTTGATATCGGTTTTATCAGTAGCGCCAAATAATGCTCCGATGATAGGTAACTGATAGAAAAAAGGCACCCCATTCTTATTGTCCGCAATGTCATCAGAAATTAAACCGCCCAAGACAATGGTTTCACCATCATTTACGGCTACGGAACTGGTAATTTCTTTTTTATTGATAGTGGGTGATTGTTGTTGAGTTGTTGTCGCTTCTTTAACTGGCACGACGCTGCTCACTATTTGTTTAAGTTTCATAATAACCAGTCCGCCGGCATTGACTCTGGGACTAACTTCCAGAGTAACGCCGGTATCTTTGTATTGAATCGTATTGGATTGAGAAAAAGTAGGGGAGCCTCCAGTGCCAAGTGGAATAGCTGTACTTCCTGTTGATACCGGCACCTGATCACCGACATTTATTCTTGCTTTTTGATTGTTTAACACCATTAAGGATGGAGATGAAATAATATTGATATTATTTAAACTGGCCTCTGCCTTCAGCAGTGCTTTGACCGATCCGGCATTAAGAAAAGTACTGAGGCCACCGGTTGCACCTGCTGCGGCTAATGGTGCTACAGAGTTTATTAAAGTGGTACTGCCGCCACTATTTAAATACCAAGAAATACCATACTGTAGCTTATCCGTTAATTTAACCTGTACAACTGTCGCATCAATCAAGACTTGTAAGGGCATGACATCCAATTGTTCAATCACTGGCAATATGACTTCGTAGTCTTGTGCTGAAGCGACAATGATAACGGAATTATTGGGTTCATCCGCTATAATTTTCACCTTGCCAACATTGGATACTTTGATAGTGCCTGTGGCTGCATCGCTTAAGGGGCTTTTTTCTTCAGCTTCATTAGCAGCAAAAACCCCTAGATTTCCAGACATTGAACTATTTGATCCTGAAGAAGAGGTATTTGAGCTTGACTGAGAATCTAAGCCAGGAGAACTGCTCGCTCGAGACGAAAGGGATTCATCGTTCGATATACTTTCAGCCTTTTCGCCGGGAGCAACCTTGGCAGATTTTCTTTGACTTTTGCCATCCGTAAAAATGTCATTTAGCGTGTCAGCAAGCGCTCCTGCATCCACATGTTGCACTTTATAAACATTAACACCACCACCCGAAGCGGTATTCGCCTTGTCCAGTCGATAGATCCAATCTTCAATATCAGTGAGATAGTGCGCTTGGTGCGTTACTGCCAATACTGAATTTAAACGGGCTATGGGCATGAATTTAAAAAAACCTGAGTCGTCACCTTTACCTTTTTGATAAAAAATACCTTCTAGTTCTTCTATTATGGTTTCTGGATCAACATGAGCAAGCGGAAACAAACCAAACGAGCGTCCTTTTAATAAGTCAATATCAAAGGTATAGATCATGTCCATAACGCGGGCTATTTCATCCGCACTTCCGGCAGCTACTAAAATATTGCGTTTGCCATCGACATTAAGAATGGTTTTGTCATGCACCAAGGGTTTAATAATGTCGGCAATATCCTGAACAGCGACATTTTTAACCGGTATAACTCGTGTTTGATAACCGGCCGCTCTGGTTGTTAAATCAGAGGTAAATAAAGCATCAGCGGTGGGTTCGATATGATAAATTCGGCCATCCTTAACTAACGCTGCATTATTCATGCGCAATACCATTTCAAGAGTAGGCAACAATTCTTCTTTGGTTAGGGGGTCTGTAGTTTGCAGGGTTACTTTGCCAGTCACTTTAGGGCTTAAGACATAGCTTTCACCTAGAATGTCACTTAACACTACTTTTGCAACTTCGCCAAGATCCGCTGCATCAAAATTTAGACTGTATGAACCTTTGTCTGATGGGTTTGCTCTTTTGGCTTTAGAATTGTTATTGGCTACATAACGGTTATTGCCGGGATATAATTCACTGGCTTTTTTGGCAACCTCGGGTTGATTTTGCAATTCTTTAAAGACTTCATCGGCTTGGTCTTTCTTTATCGGAGGTAAGGATAGTCTGGTATTGCTATTATTCCCCATCAGCTCACAACTGCCCAGAGTTAAGCCTATAACCAGCAAACAGGAGGCTTGTATTAATTTTTTTAAATTATTCATTAGTATTCTCTGGGTCACTGTCTGCGGGTGTTTCAGTTTCTTGAGGTTGTGGAGGCGGAGTGCTGGGTGTATTCAAATTATTAGCATTTTTTGAGGAGTCTTTAGGTTTTATTTTTCTAAGCAGCAACTCTTTTTCTTGAGCACCCTGTTTTAATAATGCTTTGTCTTGATAAATCTCAACTATTTTCCAGCCATCAAGCTCTGCACCTATACCAATTTTGCGATAGTTATCTTTTGCTACTTTTGATTTAGATCGACTGAGTAATGCTGATAAGCCTTTAGCCGTTGTATAGACACCATTTAATTCCCAATCAAAAACAACCGGCACGAGAGCATTTTTTGCTTCTTCTGGGCTGGGCTCGTCAACCGGTTTTCTGCCCTTTATAAATAATGGTCTTGCAACCAAATCGACGTAGCTTTCTTCTGTTTTCTCATTCAGTTCTATATGAGGCATTTCATCGGGCGATAATTTTTTGTCTGTAGAGGATAGTGATTTCAATATTGATTTTTCTGTCCAGGTAGCATAAGTCCACTCACCGAAAATAATCAAAGTACATGCTATGCAGAAACACACTAAGCCAGCTATGAGTTTCTTATTCATTATGCTGGTTTTCTCATAAAACTAACGGCTTGAAAATTAATATTTAATTCATTACTGTACTCAATTTGGCGTGTTGTCCTGTTCCTTGTTCCACGCATAGGCCTTATATCAATTTGATCGATAATGATTAAGGGTTCGGATGTTTCTATTTTGTAGAGTACGGCTCTTAATTCTTCACTATTGCCAGTCATTCTGACTCTAACAGTAATTTTATTAAAGTTATCATCACTGCTTACCGGTAATGCTTGTGTGCTACT
>CANKAT010000152.1 GCA_947479815.1 Sphingobacteriaceae bacterium | reverse complement strand
CAAATGATTTTTATACCCTTTATACGCTCAATCCGCTGGCCGGAATTATTGATAGTTTTCAACGGGTATTACTCAAAGATCTACCACCCGATTTTAACGCACTATACCCTGGACTGATTCTGACATTAACAATACTTCCCTTTAGCTATGTGTTTTTTAAACGTGCAGAAAACTGGTTTGCGGATGTTATATAACAAACCTTTTTTGAGTATAAAAATAGTCAAAGCATTCATCACAATTAATTGTATTAATAACTAAGTCAGCCATGCCCATTATAGAAGTTAATCACTTAACCAAAGAATACCAACTGGGCCATATCACCAGTCTTAAAGAAAATGCACTCAATACATTCAGGCGTTTGGGTGGCAAACCGGTACAAAAAAGAGAAGACTTTAAAGCCCTCGATGATGTCAATTTTACGATTGAAGAAGGTGAAGTGGTCGGCATTATTGGTCATAACGGTGCGGGCAAAAGCACCCTGCTTAAACACCTGGCCAACATCAGCAAACCCACTAAAGGTAAAGTTATTGTACGCGGCAGCGTGGCTCCATTAATTGAAGTCGGTGCTGGCGTAAACCCGGAATTGACTGGACGAGAAAATATTTTTCTAAATGGCGCTATTCTGGGCATTCCCAAAAAAATAATTCAGCAAAAACTGGATGAGATTATTGATTTTTCGGAACTGGAACAGTTTATTGATACGCCGGTTAAACGTTACAGTTCGGGGATGACCGTTAAATTGGGCTTTTCGATTGCCACCAGCCTGGATGCTGATCTTTTAATTATTGATGAGGTATTGGCAGTTGGTGACTTGGCATTTCAGAGGAAGTGTTTTGATAAAATGGAAGATATGATTAATCGTCAAGGGAAAACAGTTTTACTGGTGAGTCATAATATTAGGCAAGTAGAAAGATTATGTAGTCGCGTGCTACTTTTTGATCACGGAAAAAAAATTGTAGACGGCGAGCCTTATCTAGCTTGCAATGCATTCTATGAGCAAAGTGACGAAAAAATAAAACTCCAAACATTACTTCAACAGCAATCCTCCAACTCTAATTCAACAATATCATCTACGGGGGAGCTTGAACTTTTGGAGATCAGTATGCTGGATGCAAATGGTCACAAGATCGACAGGGTCAATTATCTTTCAGCAGTAACCATTCGCGTACTCTTCAAAACAAACGAAGAGTTAAAAGATCCTACCTTTGGAATTGGTGCTCATACACCTGATCTGATTTTTGTGGCTATTGATGACAGCATTCTTAGTATCTCGGAAACTCGCGTAATTAGCCCCGGAGAATTTCAAGTCGAGTACCATCTTTCAAAAATGACTTTGCTTCCTGGTTTGTATGCACTCAGAGTAGGCGCTGCGCTCAAAGACAATGACCGCCACCTGTTTTACGGGGAGAATCTCTGCCATTTTCAAGTCTACTCAGACACCCTAAGCCGAAGTCGTACAGTGAATCAAGGTTTTGTCTCATTTGGGGGTAAATGGAGCATTGATAATGCCAAAAATATATTACTAAATAAACAGGATCTACTATGATTTCATACGCACAAAATTTTGAAGATGTTATGCTTGAAAGGGTATTCAAAGAACAGTCTACTGGATTTTATATTGATGTTGGAGCATGGGACGATGTCACAGATTCTGTTACTAAACATTTTTATGAAAAGGGCTGGAATGGGATCAATGTAGAACCTCTCCCTGTTTATTTCGCAAAACATCAACGTTCACGAGAGCGTGACATAAACCTGAATATTGCATTACTGGACAAACCTGGAAATCGCACTTTATTTGAAATTTCCGGATCCGCGTTATCAACTTTCGATACTAATCATGCTGAAGACCATAGGGCGAAAGGCTTTCAAGTTACGGAACGCCAAGTGGAAGTACGCACTCTGGAAGCAATCTGTGATGAATACGCAAAGGACACCACGCAGATTGATTTTCTGAAAGTGGATACTGAGGGGACAGAATTGCAGGTACTTCAAGGCGGCAATTGGATGCGTTTTCGACCTCGGGTGCTGGTTATTGAAGCAACAATCCCGGATTCACCGACAACATCACATGATGAGTGGGAAGCTTTTATTCTTGCACAGGGTTATATCTATGCCTACTTTGACGGGCTAAACCGGTTTTATGTACGACAAGAAGAGTCGGATTTGCTTAAGCATTTTTCCTGCCCACCCAATGTATTCGATTCATTTATACCCTACAGAACCACCCGTGCAGAGGAAAAGGTGAAGGAATTAGAAAATCGACTGAAATCATCAATGCGAAAAGCAGATGAATTCGATAGATTTCGAGGTAGTTTTATTGGTCGTCTTCTTTATCAATTTCATTGAAAATTTCTAAACTCAATTTTATTCTCAATTAACATACCAATTTACTATGCAACAAGAATTACCAGCATTTGGTTTTAATATTGTCGGAGGCACCGCTACAAATGGTATCGGAAATGTTCTTCAACAATGTGTTAATGCTCTTCTTGTAAGAGGCGAAAATGTGCGCGTCCTAAGTCTTAATGGCGATTCTGTAAATAATCGGCTTGATAAAAGTTTAGATGAATGTTTTGTTTCATCTGCTAGCGAGTTACCTTATGCCATTAACTTATTAATAACGGGAGCACTTGACCTTTCATATTTCGCTTTACTTCCTCCAGACGAGTTTTGTGTCAATGACAAGTTAAATGTTGCCTTTGTTTGGTGGGAGTTGGAAAAAATACCACAATATTTAATTGATGCCGCGAAAGTATTTGATGTACTCATTGCTGGCTCTGACTTTGTGTACTCTATACTGAGCAATAATATTACTGGAGTCCCAGTACTTTATGCTCCCCATCTATTATCGATACCAAAAGACATTCAACCTAACCGTAAACGTTTTAAGCTTCCAGAGCGCCACTTTATTATTTTCATGGGCTTCGATCCTATCAGCAATATAGATAGAAAAAATCCATTTGCAGCGATAGAGGCATTCAAACTGGCTTTTCCTGATCGTCCTGATTGTCGTTTGATCATTAAAGTCAATTGTCCGGGAGGAAGAGATGATGCAAAAGTACAAGCAGGTCTAAAGCGTTTACATGTTTGTATTGAATCAGATCCGCGCATCTATCTCATTCAAGAAATACTTACCTACCCTGATCTTCTCTGCCTTTACGCAAGTTGCGATGTATTTATCAGTCTGCATCGTACCGAGGGAT
>CANKAT010000151.1 GCA_947479815.1 Sphingobacteriaceae bacterium | reverse complement strand
TCGAATATTTTGTTGGAGTTGAATGTACCGATTTGAAATTAATAAAAAAAAATCCCCGCTACAATTAGCGGAGATTTTTTATCAGAATGTAGAACGATAATTCTTAGCGTTGTGTGCTAATGAATTTTGATTCAATAACTTTTAGGCGATCCTGTAATTTTTTGTTCAGTTCTTTCTCCCCATTCTGAACAGTCAATTTTGCAAGTTCAGTCATGACATAAACTCCGAGCTGTACCTCACGTGTATTCAGATTTTCCTTTGTTTTTGCAATGGCAGCAAGATAATTGAGCTGGTCTTCGATGTATTCGGCGGTATTAGCAACAATTTCATTGGCTTTCTTTTCTTCCTTTAGCTTGTAAAGTAGATCGGCCATGTAGAATTTACGGATAGTAAAGTTTAGCGAATGATTTTTATCAGGCACTACTTCCATGCATTTTAAAAGTGCTTTTTTAGCTTCTTCAGTCCTGCCTTCACGATACAGATTTTCTGCAAGAATGTTAAAATGGTTGATGATGGTAAAACTCATTCTTACTGATTCCGGATCAAGATAAGTGGCATTCTTCATATTGCCCCATTTAAACTTGGTCATCATATTGTTATACATCTGATCCGTGTTGGTCAGTTCAGCTTTCTCACCACCTGCAGAATCAAGCGCTGGCTTTTTAAGTGGAAGAAGTCGATATGCAAAACCTTCGTTATATAGGTATTCACCTAGTCCCATATAATTATCATCCGGAACAGTGATTGCAAAATAAATAGGTCGTTTCCAGTCATTATGTGCAAGGATATCAATTAAAGCCAATTCTGTTTTTGTGACATAATTTTTGTTATACGTCCATTCCATAGAAGGCAAGATCAGATCTTTTTTATTTGCAGAAACTGTCTTACTAGCGATAATCTGATCTGGGTTAATGCTGATCTTGAAATTTTTTGTTGGCAGGAAGTTCTCTTTACTTCCATCCTGATAGGTTGCTTTATCTGCATCATTATCAGAGGTCATGATATCAAAAATATCTTTCAATTCAACTGCGCCGGCTGTGTTATAATCCTGATATCCCATCACATCTCTTACTCCCTGAACATATTTTTCATCAGGCATAGTAATTGGAAGGGGTTCAGCCTGGTTTACTTTCTTTTTCATTTGTCTGATATACCAATCGGTTCCCAGAAGACTAAGGTTAACCACTCTCACATCGGGTCTGACATTTTCCACTTCCTGTGCATACCAAAGTGGGTAGGTATCATTATCACCATAGGTGAATAAAATGGCATTGGGCGCGCAAGACTCAAGGTAATTGATTGCCATATCGCGAGCTGTAAACTTAGTGGAGCGGTCATGATCGTTCCAGCCTTCTTTAGCCATTAAAACCGGTGCAGCCAGTAATCCTATCATTGCGGCTAGAACAGCTGCTTTTGGAGCATTCAGTTTTTTGCGTAAGAAATCTGTTATTCCTGCCACCCCAAGGCCAATCCAAATGGCGAATGCGTAAAATGAGCCTGTATAGGCATAGTCACGTTCTCTTGGTTGAAGTGGGTTTTGATTTAAGTATAGAACGATAGCTAGCCCTGTAAAGAA
This sequence comes from Sphingobacteriaceae bacterium, assembly GCA_947479815.1. Classification (GTDB taxonomy): domain Bacteria; phylum Bacteroidota; class Bacteroidia; order Sphingobacteriales; family Sphingobacteriaceae; genus Daejeonella. The sequence continues at coordinate 1,630 of CANKAT010000151.1, read as the reverse complement.
GAACAGTAGTGCTACAATTCCGGCATCCTTTTGATTCTGTTTAAAGTGCCATAATGCTCCGATAATTCCTAAAATGAAAGGAAGGAAATAAAACTTATTATAAGCATTATTGGTTAATTGACTTTTTGGAAGTTCATTTTGTCCTCCCAATAACAAATTGTCAAAAAAGCTTATGCCCGACAGCCAGTTTCCATGAATATAATCACCATGTCCCTGTTCATCATTTTGCCTCCCAATAAAGTTCCATGCAAAATAGCGGGTATACATGAAGCTTGTCTGATAGCTGATTAAGAATCCGAGGTTATTGAGGAATGTTGGTGACTGGTCTTCTTTTAAACCCATCCAGTCGCGATAAAAACTTACGTGCTGGGGGTCGTCGCTGTACATTCTTGGCAGGAGGGTATTGCGGTCGTAGACGCGTTCAAATTTCTGACCTGCATTTTCATAGTTCTCTTTTCCTTTGCGATAAATAATATCACCTTGTTTGTTATCAATAGGCTTTGAATCAAAGAATTGGCCATACAATAAAGGGCGGTCTCCATATTGTTCTCTATTTACATAGCTCAATAATGAAAATGCATTTTCAGGGTCACTATTATTAAGAGTTGGGTCTGCTTTTGCCCTGATTACGATCATTGCAAAGGAACCATAGCCGAAAATAATGAACACGATAGAGATTAATGCGAGGTTCAGTACCCTTCTTTTTTCACGGATATTCAGAATGTATTCCAGACTAGCTAAAATGATCACAGCAACAATTAATCCGGAAATTCCACCTCCAATAGCCATGAGTGCTACAAAACATACTATGGCCGTCAATAGATGTGTTTTGCTTCCATTTATAGAATAAAGTATTCCTGAAACAAGGCTCACGATCAGTAAAAAACTAAAAAATAAAACACCGGTTCCAAAATCAAGACCCAGCGTATTTACAAAAAACAGATCTGAGTAAGCTGCATATTTGATTGTGTATTGAACTATACCATATTGAATAAATGCCAGAATAATGATTCCAACAAGCAATGCCAGTAGGGTTCCTGCCGAAGTTCTTGTTTTTGATCTTCTGAAATAGTAGACTAAAGCAATAGCAGGAATTGCGAGCAGATTCAAAAGGTGTACCCCAATTGAAAGCCCCATAACATAGGCAATAAATATGAGCCATCTGTCTGAGTAAGGTTCATCTGCATGCTGATCCCATTTAAGGATTGCCCAAAAAACGATAGCTGTACAAAGTGATGAAAGTGCATAAACTTCTGCTTCTACAGCTGAAAACCAGAATGAATCTGAAAAAGTATAAGCTAATGCACCAACTAGGCCGGAACCCATGATAGTGATCAGTTCCCCATTAGAAAGATTTTCTCCATCTTTCCAAAGAACTTTTTTTGCTAGGGCAGTTACAGTCCAAAAAAGGAAGAGGATCGTAGCGGCACTTGCCACGGCTGAGCACATATTTATCCAAAAGGCAACTCGGCTAGTATCATTGCCTGCAAGTAGTGAAAATAATTTTCCAAGCATCAAAAATAAAGGAGCGCCTGGTTGATGAACAACCTGAAGTTTATGAGCAGAGGCGATGAATTCGCCTGAATCCCAAAAACTCGCAGAGGGTTCAAGCGTTAAAGTATAGACAATT
>CANKAT010000150.1 GCA_947479815.1 Sphingobacteriaceae bacterium | reverse complement strand
TGACCCGTTCAAAAAATTGCCACACGATTTTTTCAAAAATCTCATCTTTTGATCATGAAGGATCTTACCCGGTGCCTTATTAAATTTGGGAACGTTATGTAAGGGTCTGTAACATGAAGATTTATGATGATCTTTCCCTCTGAAGTTTATTATGCAAGCTTTACATTGAGCCGATACCTATATTATCTTTCATTAAAACTGACCGTCAGCTGTGTGCCAATTCCTGCCGGTAGCGACTGGCCGCTTTGTGGTAAGCAATTTTGCCACATGAAATTCATAAGTACGCTAATTACAATAATTGAGAGAACTTTATTCTTTAGTGTTTCTCTATATATTTTGTACAAAAAACCAGCGCTAGTTTACAGGCTCCATAACTCATACGTTGGTGCAAAGGTGTGATAGTTTGAGTTTATGAAGTCATGATACGACTCATGTTAAGAAAAAAAGCAGATTGCCTCATTTGTTAACTTAGGGAATCTTCACATGCTTTCAACTATAAGCAAACTTAAATCATTCCTGTTTAATATTCCTAAGAAGAATGCGCCGAACTTCTTCAATGGCAAGTGGATGTCCCTGAGCGGAATGTCCTGTCCGGACAATATATTCCGACTCAACATCATCGATGTGCGCACTAGTGTATTCAACCACACCATCATTGCCGGTCTTAATGTCTTGATTGGGCAATACCGCAACAATTGAATTTGCAGTAATACCTGGAGCCAACGGGAGATCAACCAATGCTTTCAAGATAGGGTTATCAGATGACATACTATCCGCACTCGTTGGTAATTTGTCATGAAAACTCGCAGGCAACTTAATCTGCCCCGACAATTCGTCAAACTTCTCGAAACCACCTTGTACTAAAGTGACAGGCATGGTAACTAAAGATCGGGTCATAGTACGAACCCAGTCTTTGCTTAAGAAACTACCTCGATGTGGGGTTGAAATGTAAATAACACGTTTCACAAAAGGCAGGTGATTAAAGAAAAGAGCCTCCTTAAGAATAGACTTCATTTTAGGATTGGCATCAAGCGATTCAAACGGCTGGTCACTGATGGCTTCCCAAAGTTTATTTCCCGAATCAACAGCGGTTAAGTTGGTTAACAATCCTCCTTGACTGTGACCTATCACCACCATCTTATTCATCGCAGGTTCTTTATTCTGTGGATCAAACTGTTTGACCTTATCCGTCAGGGTGTCACGCAAATCCTCGGCAGACTTAAGAATAAGAGCGCTACTGGCGTACTCGTAGAACCAAAACTGATAGTGACTGCGAATAAATGGATCATTGCGTAGCGTATTGACCATCTCTGCCCACCATACCGGACTGCTTCCTGTTCCGTGAACCATAACGACTGGAATAAGCCCGGGTTGATAGGGTTGATGAAGCAGGACGTGATTTTTAAACTGCTCATCATCAGATAAAAAGTTTTTCAGACCCTCGTTCCAAAGTTGAGCATCGTTTAATCGATAAGCAAGAGGCGCGGTAGTATCTGTTTCTAGGGGAATATGCTGACCATTAACTGTCACTTCGTTATTGTCATAAGCCGAATAAAGCTCTAATTTCGCGCTACCGCGGCCTTCTTCAAAGTCACTCAAATTGCCATTAATGCGCAAAAATGCAGTAATAGGTAATGTTCCACCATTAGGTTCTTCAGTGGATTTATGAGTTAAACCAATAATCGGTAAGCCCAGTCCCGGAGAGCTATTTCGTACTGTAAGGCCATAGACATCGAAGTCATCAGCGGGGTAGAAGGCTTCAAACGCATTCATATTCCATCTAAAATTCTTCGTTGCCAGCGAAATAGCTAGTGATCCGCTCGCAAGCCTTCTTTGACCTGCGACAAGCTTGAGACTGTCATCGTTAGCTTGCTGAAAACTTAGCCCCAATGCTCGGTTGTAAATTTCGCAGGCTTCCCTAAACCGGTTATCGTAAGGACTGGGAGATGGTTCTTTACTGTCACCGAGCAAATATAAATAGGCATAAACAGCTGATTGCAGGTAAACATCTCTCGCACTCTGACCTGAGACGCTCTCTGAGCTATCTTTAGGTAAAGATTCGCCATATGCGTAGCTTATTTCAGCCAATGCGAACAATAAATCTCGTCTCTCGTCTGTTAAGGCTATCTTGTGTAAATCGAGCAAAGCTTGCTGAGGATTTGAGTCGTATAGTTCCAGTAAATTGTGGCGATGCAATACGGCTTTGGTTTTGTTGCTCAGCGTACCGACTTGGGAAAGAGGAGTTGTTGTTGCAATTTGATAAGACTCTTCGGGCGTTACTTTGGTGATACCAATAGGAGGAGCGCAGCCGGTTAGAAGGACAATTAACAACAAACCTATTTGATAAAACGAGAGGTGACTGGTTTGAGTAGTTTTAAATTTAAATAAAGTAAGATGAGGCATTGTGGTCTATTCGATTTTATTTTTAATTATCTTATTTTCAATACAACGAGGCCCGGTAAAATGAAAACACATATCGGGTTGTCGGTTATGATGGCTCCATGTAAAAAAGGGAAGCATCGAGCTGATTTTCAATTGTTTATTTCAAGTTCTAAAAAACCATTGATTATTCTTTTTATCAGGCACTGTCTACTGTTATTTTAATTGGGCAGTTAATTATGTCAGCAATAATACTTTGTTTTTAGGGTTTATCGAAAGGAAAAAACCAGTTCTAGTCTTTTCCAGCCATTGCCGGTAATGTTAGATAAAAAAGAAGACAGGAATATCTCCGCAACACAAAACCGTAGGACATAAACAAATTCCCAATCAGATCAGAACCTTCAGGATGCATATTGACCGGTGTAATATCTGAATTTTCGACACGAGGATTTTAAGTCCTCGGCTCCAAAGAAAGCTCCGACACTTATTCATAAAGCATATTATTTCCGAACTGCAACTCGTCATGAATGTCCGGTTCAAAGAAGCCTGAATTCATATTCGTATGGCTGGTTTTGGTCGAAAACAGACAGCCAATAACAGATAAAGTTGAAACTAATTTTTGAAGTCGCCAGATCAAGTCTGAAGTTTTACAGATAAAGGTACTGACACCTGAGGTGTTCCACCGAATTTAATCTCCTTAGATTATTAACCCTAACTTTGAGTAATAATTGATTCTTTATATTAATCGTCCCATAAATATTCGCACTCATCCCTCTGAGTAATTTTCCGTATATAAGGTATCGGGTAATCGAAAAAAACTTTTTACTAG
>CANKAT010000149.1 GCA_947479815.1 Sphingobacteriaceae bacterium | reverse complement strand
TTTCAAAGTTCCCAGGGCATACTTGCAAATGCATCTATTCGTCAAAATCAGTTTGATATAGGTTCAAATTTATTGGTTGGATTGCCTTATGAGTCTCAATTAGAGTTAAGAGTCCCTTATGATGTTACCAATCAATCAGTTGTGACACCTAATGGCTCTAACAACCAAGTAAATAGTAATACTGGAAACTCACTGGGTGATGTGAATATTGGGCTAGCAAAGACCTTACTTCGTGAAAGCGAATGGATTCCTGATTTAATTGCTCGGCAGTCTTGGACAGCTGGGACTGGCAGTCTCACAAATAATAATGTGTATATGGGCGGTGGTTTTAATAGTTTCACTACCTCTTTGGTAGCACTTAAACGGCAGGATCCATTAGCATTTTCAGTGAGAGGGGGCTATCAAACCTTTTTAGAGAATAATAATATTCAATTGGGCGATCAATATAGTGTGTCCCTCAGCACTACCTTGGCGGCCAGTCCGCAGACTTCTTTAACTTTTGGCTTACAGCAAACTTTTGCACAACAACAAAAAATCAATAATATTGCGCTTAATGGCAGTGACTTTGTCTCAAGTGCTTTTACCTTAGGCGCAGCATCTACGATAGGAAAAAGGTTGTTTTTCTCGGTGACCGGTGGCGTTGGTTTGACAAATTCATCACCGGATTATTTTCTTAATATTATTGTACCGTATCGGTTTGATATGCCTTTTACAACAACAAAAAGCGGGTCGTAAATTCTAAGTCTTTTTTTGAAACCAGAGCGAACCATTTGTGCTTTAGCTACCTATTTTGAACGCCTTAGATTGATAGTGCCGGCCAGAAACTATTATCAATAAGCTTAAAATTAATAAAATAACTTTACTGGGTTCAGCAACAGTGGCTGAAGTTTTTAGGGGTACGCCACTGAAAGACAACAACGATGTAACTGGTGTATCAAAATTTTGCTGCCAAAATTCGCCATTCACGTTCAATAGATTAAATCCAATAAATAGCTCAGGAAGTAAAAGAGAGTCTATAGTAATATTGGACAGGTAATCTTGTAACCAAGGCGATGTAGACGAGTTGGCATCTAAAATGTTAAGAATCGGTGCAAATAAATTAAAGCCTTGGCTTGTAAATAAGGCATCATCAAAAACCACGCCCGGCAGACTGGCGGTAAAAAGCACATCCCCAGACTTATCAAGTAAGCTGACGGTATCTCCCGAAAAATAATTTTGTCCAGAGGCATCAGTCATTCTTTGTAAGGGATCAATTTTTAGATAACCACCATTTAGCGGATCATCGATGAACGACTGACCAAGATTGTTAGCGAGCAAATTGATCGGTAACAGATCAAATGATAATATGCCCGCACCTGCATCCCAATGCATTTGATTACTTAAATTGTTGTTATCCAATACCGCAAGATGTCCTATTTGATCGCCCGTTTGATTGGTGGCTACTGCAGGTGCCTCGTAGGATAATTCGTTGTGTGTATTTGTTATGCTTAGGAAAAATGGCTCTTGTTCTGGTGCCAAAGCAAAAGCTAACGCCAGAGGAGTAGAGGCTTCATTCAATGTTATTTGATTTCCAATTTGTATCATGTTGCTGTCAAACCAATTTTTTATGACTTCTACTGTGGTGGCATCTCCCCAAAATCCTGTGGTTGACTTACCATTTTCCAAATAAGTAAAAAAGCCGGCAACTGTTTCTTGTACGCCGGATGCAAATGTCTGTATAACTTGAATAGTGTCGCTAATATAAGCAAATGTAGATGTTGGTGTAGCTTGCAAACCGAACGTTTTGAATGTCCAATCTAAATTTAAGTAACTGGCTAAAGAAGGCGCTACTACTGCATAAGCAGTACTTTGACTCGCGGCCGCTGCTCTTGAAAAAAGAGGTTCACTGGTATAGGATTTGGCTAGGGTGATATAGCTGGAATCGAAAGTTGCAATTGTTGTTTCGTTAACAGGCACTTGAACACTTGCCGAGGCTAGACTGGCATGTATCGCTGGGTAATTAAGTATTCCCGGATTGGTGCTAACTGCAATAGCATAAGCATTAGTCTCAATGGTAGATAAGCCATAAATAAGCCCACTTCCTTCAATGCTAGCGTTGATTGATTGATTGCTGAATGTTTCTGCCATTGGTATTAAGGCAGTAGCAGATAATGGGGGGGAGATTAAAGCTACAAAAATAATCAGCGTTTTAAAAGTGTTGTAAGTAATCATTAATCATCCTCTTGTTTATTAAATACAGTCTCAAACATTTTGATCACTTTGGCTTTTGTTTAATGATCTAACTTAAATCTCTGATAAGTTTAAAAGTATAGTATTAAAAACAGGAAGAGAGGTTTAAACAACCAGATGAAAAATATGCCTAGATGTCTGATCAAGAATACGGACGAAACTAACAGTTTTGACTTAGATAAAGACAAATTTGCCCCCAGAGGATCTGTAGATGTACTTTCTAATTGGGACGCTAATGGCGGCATCATTCATATTGTGTCTAACCAATTTGACAATACTCCTGTACCTGAACCAACAACTATAGCTCTGATGGGTTTGGGTTTGCTTGGCTTTGCAGTTTCACGCAAGAAAAAAACCAGCTTTAGCGCAATGCCCGCATAATTGATTGGTTGTAAGGTGAATTAACCTAGCGTTTATTCACCGTGATCAGAAAGATATAAAAACCTCACCCGAATTTTCCGAGTGGGGTTTTTATTGTTCTGGTGGGTTGCCATGTTATTCAAAGACTGTTGGCTCTAAACAGCAGGAATCGTTGCTTGCAATGGACTCCACTATCAATTGAAACCGCCAATCGTTGTCAAACAGCTACCAAAAATGTGGTTTACAGCTCAGTCATTTCCAGCCTACAACAACAGTAGGTCAATTTGAACTATTTGATTTTGCAGATGACAATCTCCCGACAGAAAACAGTCCTTTGATGGCTACCATTGACCAGATTAATAAACATTTCCCAAAGAAGCTTATCATGGCAGCAACAGGTGTAGATAAATCTTGGCAACCAAAAACTGAGCGAATCTCACAACGCTACACGACTGACTGGAAAGAGCTAGTCAATGTAAAATGAGATTAATTGATATGAATATCGGCAGTTGTTGCAGTCACTGAGACTAGGATTTAATATAGATTGGAGCCAATGATGAGAGTCGAACTCACGACCTACTCATTACGAATGAGTTGCTCTACCAACTGAGCTACATCGGCAG
>CANKAT010000148.1 GCA_947479815.1 Sphingobacteriaceae bacterium | reverse complement strand
TCATACTTCAGTCCTCATACTTCATACCTCCGACCTCATACAACAGAATCAGGAACCAAGAACCAAGAACAAAGACTGTGTGGTGCTAATTTGAGATTTACTGCTTTTTTCAGACCTCATACTTCATACTTCAGTCCTCATACTTCATACCTCCGACCTCATACAACAGAATCAGGAACCAAGAACCAAGAACAAAGATTGTGTGGTGCTAATTTGAGATTTACTGCTTTTTTCAGACCTCAGACAACAGACAACAGATAACAGATAACAGACAACTAAAGAGGGGCTTTTAATTAGCAGATATTATTTATAAAGCTTCTGACACAACCTCAGTTACTTCAGGAACCATACGCTTAAGTAGGTTCTCAATACCAGATTTTAAGGTAATTGTAGAAGATGGACATCCACTACATGAGCCTCTCAGCTCAACGGTAACAATTCCTTCTTTAAATGATCTGTAACTGATTGCACCACCATCTTGTTCAACAGCAGGACGAACATAATCATGCAATATCTGTTGAATTTTAATTTCAGTTTCTGAACCTTCAAAACTTGCTAACTCTTGTTCCTTTTCTACTATATTAAGCTCTGACTCTACAGCGCCCTTTACAAATTCTTTTAATATAGGTTCTATATCTTCCCAGAGTGCGGTTTCAGATTTAGTAATGGTTACAAAATTACTAGCAAAAAAGACACCAGTAACGAAATTGAACTTGAATAACTCTCTTGCAAAATGCGATTTTTCAGCACTCTCCTTTGTTGCAAAGTCAATACTGTTATTGGTTAATAGTTTATTTACTAAAAACTTACGCGTTGCCGGGTTAGGGGTAATTTCTGTATATACGTTTGTTGTTGAAGCTGCAGTACTCATAATTATAAGATTATAATCAAATTTAACAATTTTAAAGCGTTGAATTTTATCAAATGAAGTTATGACACGTGAATGACTGCCTGTATCCCTGTATAATTTGATGGTGATATTGATTTTAGTTCTGATTTTATTTGATCAGAAATTTCCAATTTGTCAACAAATTCGGCTATCGTTTTGCTGTTAATTTTTTGGTTTGTGCGTGTCAGGTCTTTGAGAGCCTCATAAGGATTTGGATAACCTTCTCTTCTCAAAATGGTTTGAATAGCTTCAGCTACTACTGGCCAGTTGGCTTCTAGATCCGTATTTATTGCAAACTCATTCAGTAATAATTTGTTAAAGCCTCTTAAGGTAGATTTAAGTGCGATAAGGGTATGCGCAACAGGTACTCCAACGTTTCTAAGAACCGTTGAATCAGTAAGGTCGCGCTGCAATCTTGAAATAGGAAGTTTTGCTGACAGATGCTCAAATATGGCATTGGCTAATCCTAAATTGCCTTCAGAATTCTCAAAATCAATTGGATTAACTTTGTGTGGCATCGCTGATGATCCTACTTCTCCAGCTTTTATTTGCTGCTTAAAATAGTTCATAGAAATATATGACCACATATCCCTGTTCAAATCAATCAAAATAGTATTGATACGCTTTAAGGCATCACAATGTGCAGCAAAATTATCGTAATGTTCAATCTGGGTAGTGTATTGTGAACGATTAAGTTCAAGTCGCTCGTTCACAAATTTATTTGCAAAATTAGTCCAGTTTATATTCGGGTATGCAACATGATGCGCATTAAAATTTCCGGTAGCACCACCAAATTTGGCAGAATACGGGATCAATTTTAATTGTGCGAGCTGAGCCTCAATTCGTTCCACAAAAACCTGTAATTCTTTACCTAAAAGGGTAGGAGATGCAGGTTGTCCGTGGGTATGTGCCAGCATGGGTATCTCTGCCCACTCCGAAACTCTACCTTTAATGTGATTAAGCAGTTCATTGATAGCCGGTAGGTATGTATTATGAACCGCTAATTTAAACGAGTGAGGTATTGCTGTATTATTTATGTCTTGTGAAGTAAGTCCAAAATGGATGAATTCTTTATGATCATTCAAGCCCAATTGTGCGAACTTTTCTTTTATGAAATATTCTACAGCCTTTACATCATGATTGGTCGTTTTTTCTATTTGCTTAACTGCCTCAGCATCCGAATCATTAAAATTAGTATAAATGGCTCTTAATGCATCAAATTTGTCGGTATTAAAGTGTTTTAACTGGGGCAAGGGTAATTCACAAAGTGATATGAAATACTCTATTTCCACATATACCCTAAATTTTATCAATGCAGCTTCAGAGAAGTATGTTGATAATTCTTTTGTAGAAGTATGATAGCGTCCGTCAATTGGAGAGATGGCAGATAATGCGGATAGATTCATAGATCGTTTTTTTGCAAAGTTACGATTTTTGAATTATATCGCACCTGCTCAATATTTATCATATCAAGGTCTTATTTTATAGATTATAAAAAATAATTCGGCTGGAAACTTTAGAATTTAAAAATGTTTCCATAGTTTTGCATCGAACATAAAAAAAGATTAATTGAACGTTAAAGAGTATATAATTTCTGAATCTGACAAGCTTTTTTGCCAATATGGATTAAAGAGTGTTACGATGGATGATATTGCCAAGCAATTGGGGATGTCTAAAAAAACGATTTACAGTCATTTTAGTGATAAAAATGAAATTGTAAACATTGTTATTGAAATTAAGCTAAACTCCCAAAAATGCATCATTAGTGATTGTGTTGCTTGTGCAGAAAACTCGGTTCATGAAGTTTCATTGGGTGTAACAAACATGAAAGAACTTCTATCTAATTTAAACCCTGCTTTGTTTTATGACCTACAAAAGTATCATCCTGAAGCTTGGATGTATTTTAAAGACTTTCGTGAAAAACATTTATTTCAAACTATTCATGATAATCTAAAAAGGGGGATTGATGAAGGATATTATAGAAAAGATCTTAAGGCTGATATTCTTACACAGATGAGATTAGAGCAAATGGATTTGATTTTTAATAATTCTTCTGCTTATACGAATGGAAAATATGGCTTAGCACAAGTAATGGCCGAATTGACAGAACATTTTCTCTATGGAATCTGCACATTAAAAGGCCATAAATTGATTAATAAATACAAGGAAATTATTGAAGAAGAATAATAAACACATGAAATATAAATATCCAGTTTTAATTTTTTGCCTTTTCTCTGTGATCTCAGCCAAGGCCCAACTCACTGATTCGCTTGCAAACTTTAGCTTAAAAGAAGCTATTGATTATGCTCAAAATCACCAAAGTTCTATT
>CANKAT010000147.1 GCA_947479815.1 Sphingobacteriaceae bacterium | reverse complement strand
GGAATAAGTTTAATTATTATCAGCGTTTATTTTAGGGTAGTAAATGTAGGAAACAGCTAAAATTCCAAAGACAATCAATGGGAAAAATGTTTGTCCATTGATTCCGTCAACTGCTGCGAGACTAATTGTTGCAAAAATAAAGTCAAAAGCAAATCCAGCATAGGCCCATTCTTTTACTCGTTTTGGAACTTGTGGAATAACTAATACCAAAACTCCTAACACTTTAAAAACAACTAATGCGTTTCCAAAATACGCTGGATAACCCAAATGTTTAATGCCTTCTTTTGCTAATTCAGTTTGTGATGTCAACGCGGGCATTACTCCTTCAAATAAAGCGATGATTGTTGTCGCTGTCCAAAATATTATTTTTTCTTTTTTCATTTTTATAGGTGTTTTTTTCATTTTTTTTTTAATTTTTCAATACGATCAGGGATATGGTTTTGGGCTTAGCTATTTGGTGTTCAGAAAACTTTAGGAATTGAAGCGCAAGCTCAATAGCTATAGGTAATTGTAAAACCCGTAGTTATAGCTAGCACCTTGTCATTGTTTAGTTTGAAATGATTTAATCATAAAATAAATTATCGGAATAAAAATCAGCGCCATTGATAAGGGCAAAAACCAAACTCCAAGCCCGTTTTCTTTTCCGTTTGCGTTATTAATTGTTTTCAATGTAATCAGTCCAAATATAAAAACAATACTAAATTTAAGATACCTGATCATCCTAGTTGAGTTGGTATAGTGTCTAAATGCGTTTTCTTGCGTGATAATGGTTGGATAATTAAATACGTGAGGAAACCTGTTTAACACAGTCAGCCCTACAAATAAAATGCTTGCAATTAAAGGTAAAGTCAAAATACTAGCCTTTCCGCCAAATCCGTCAGCTTGCCCTGCTCCATTATAATGTGTTGGAATAGTTTCAGGTAAGTTTGGATAATTGGTCAATGTAAACCCCCAAACTACACTGATTAAAAGCCAGCCAGCAATTTCAAATAACTTGTCTGCTGTTGAGCGTTCTAATTTTAGTCTTGGTCTTTTTTCCATTCTAAATTTATTTGCTGTATTTCGTTCTTTATAGTAAAGATTTTACTGGTTTAGTATTCTGTTTTATTTTTAAAAAACTGATACTAATCTGCTGCTTTAGCTACTCTTATTGATTAACGCTGTTTACCACTCTAATAGGAATAATTTCAATTTTCATATAAGGGTAATAGGGCAAAATTGAAAGTTTTGAATGTACATTTTCCGGATCTGTTGCCATTATTATCATAAATATCCCAGACATATCCAGTTTAATAAAGGTATCTACAAGAGTTCCTTCTTGTTCCATCTCTTTTACAAGCTCTTGCTCTCTGGGCAGAAGTTTCATTCTTGTTTCATTGTCCAATCCTTCTAATTGGATATTCAGCATAAATTTTTTCATTGCTTTAGTTTTTTATGTTTTTAGTTTTTGACTTGAATTAGAAGTTTAATTTTTTAATAGGAGCTTTGCCTTTTTAACACCCCCGCTAGCTAGAGGGATGTATTCTGAAGACTAAACCTTGCCTATTGCAAATGTGCTGTTAGCAGTTCGTTGTTTTCTTCTAATGTCATTTGTTTATTTAAGTTCTACTTTTTGGTTAAGCAAAAAGTCTTTTACTGAAGTTTGCTTGATGTTTGGATATTTCTCATTATCATATTTTTGAAAAATAATCCGACCTTCCATCATATCTCTCATATATTGCATACCCTGCCAAGCTGGATAAAGTTCTTTCTCGGAGGGCGCAAAAAATCTTGTCATTTTAATAAGAAAATTTAAAAGTTGAATACCTCCTGGTCTAAATAGTTTATACTTTTTGCTTGTAAGTTCTGTGAGTAATTGCACAAAGTCGCTGCACGAAAGTGCATCACCTGCAATTCTTAAATATCTTGGACTGTTTTCGTCAATAGCAACAGCAGCAGTATATTCAGCAACGTTTTCAGTTGTTGTAAATTCTAAAATTTGATTTGGATTACCCCAGCATAAAATCCGTTTTTGCTTAAACAATATCAATGGCATATCTGTAGTTAATAAATCCATAAAAGCGCCGTTAAAAATAGTTGTTGCTTTGATCGGTTTTTTGTTGATATACTCGTGAAACTCTCTTCTGAAATCTAAATTTCTATTTTGACCTTTATTTAAGTTTGTAAAATCAATGGAATAGTCGCTGGGAATAAATCTTGGAACAGTTGCTTCAATCGCAGCATCCAAAAATATTTTTTGAGTGTCTAGTACTGTTTCTTTTAAACCCGCAAGAGCTGATACGAGACAATGTGCCCCTTTACAATGTTTTGAAATTTCTGATTTATTGCTAGTGTCTACCTGAAAAATTTTGGCCCCTTTTTGTTCTAAGTCTTTTATTTTTTTAATATCAGATCCTAAACGGACAATTGCTCGTACTTCAACATCTAAGGCTAATAATGCCTTTACAATTTTACCTCCTAGATTTCCAGTCGCACCTGCTACTACTACTATTTTTCTCATTTAATATTATTACTTATTATTCAGTTTTTTCCGTCTATAAACTAATTGTTAACGGTTTGTAGCTACACGATTTGGTGTTCAGAATTTATCGAGAGAATTTTACCACTGAACCCCATTTTTTATCAAAGGCCTGTTGTCTGTAGGTGATTCTTAGATTTAATACCTAATTCTACTGTAGTTTGTAGCAAAATTTCACAATACAGTAAAATACAGAATTGAAACTAATTGGGTCCTTCTTGGTGAGCCATCTATTCTTGCCACAATGTTGTAATCTCCATCTTTAATTACCTCTCCATCAATCCGTCCAACTATAGTATAATTGCTATTTTTTATACTATTTCCATCAATCCGACCAATGATATTGTAATTACCATCTTTAATGGTGTTACCATCAATCCGTGCTATTATATTATAGTTGCCATCTTTTATAACAGTACCGTCAATCCGACCAATAATAGTGTAATTGCTATTTTTTACAATATCACCATCAATTCGCAACTTAATAGTGTAATTGCCATCTTTTACAGTAATGGATTGCGATACAGCAGAAACACTAAAAAAAGTCAGTAAAAATAGACTTAGAAATATTGTTTTTTTCATTTTGTGATTTTTAATTATTGGCACCTACTCTAATCGATTTTGGGATTTCCTTTAACTTTTTTTTAATTATTAGTAACGATTTCGCGCTCAGACGCATACCCTTTTCGGGTTGCGCTTGTGTTTTTTAGCGGTTCGACATTTATTTAATTCTATTTTTCAGATATAGCAATGTACTTTTTTAATTCAGTTTGTTTTTCTGCTTG
>CANKAT010000146.1 GCA_947479815.1 Sphingobacteriaceae bacterium | reverse complement strand
AATTCTATTTTAGAAGCATCAATGATTCTGGGTGGAATGGGGCCTGTCAGTGCGCTGCCTAATGAAGCAGCAAAATTATTCGCTTCCGGCTATGCGCTTTTCAGCGGCTTGGTTTTTATTGCCATCATGGGTGTTATTCTGGCGCCCGTAACGCATCGCATGTTGCATGCGTTTCATATTGACGAGTCGGATTTAAGTAACTAAGGTTTATGCGCTATGATCCCCCCTATAATAGGGAGATCATGCAAAAACTTAATCACAGACTACGAAAAACTACATAACACCCCATGCGGTATTTTTTGGCGTCGACAAACGACAAGGCGCATGAATACTAGAATTGCAATTCAAAGTTGAATTCACCTTGTCTTAATTAACCTATTAATTTTATGTAGATCTTATTAGAAATTAAGCTATCTTTTTTACACATCTTTTAAATCATCAATTAAACATAGAGTTGGATATAACTTTTGGTTTGATTCAAAATAAAACTAACAAGAAAGCTATAAACCATAGCGTCCCGGAGCCATAATGTTATTTGGATCAATGGCTTGTTTAACTAAACGTAATATATCAGGAACCACATTTTCTTTCGCAGGTAACTCCATGGATTGGACGCCTAATCTATAGGGTACGAAACCATATAAGCGACCTGTTTCAAGCAGTTCGTGATAACAAGATTGTGCTCTAATTACTTCTTCGGGGTTTTTTCGATCAAACAGAATCGGGATGGTGCTATCCCAGCAGCGATCAGAAACGCTGGTTAAGGTAATTAACGGTTCTATTTTATGTTTAATGCAGATGGTTTTTACCATATCAACATATTGGTTCACTAAGTTTGGTTTCATCGGCAGCAAGGGTGAGTACCAAATTAGGCCGCAACCATCTTGATCTGGGTTCATAGGTCTGCCATCGGCAGGCATTATCCCTGAACGCCAGTAGGCGAGTGGTAAAGCAATCTCGCTTGGCTCGCCAGCAAACAGTTGCATGGTTTTATTTAGCGTATCTAACACGTTAACTAAATGTAGATTGCGTATTACTGGCAGTGCCTTAGCTGTTTTATGTATAAATTTAACAAAGCCTGGCGTAAAAAATAGTAGGCGCTTAACTGAGGAGCCTAAGATTTTGCGGATTTCGCTACGAACAGCTGCCACGACTTTTTTGTTACCATAAATGGCGCCCACGCCTGTCCATTCCATGACTTGATTACGCTTCATCATTTTCTGCAGTACCTCATCGGGTATCAGGCCGTCGCTCCCGAGTTGATCTTTTGGGTAGGGTTCAGACATGGATAATACACGGTGTTTGTTCATCAGGTTGATTGAGCCAGTTACTGTTCCCACTTCGCGCAATACCTGACGGATTTTTTTTACTACTAATTCTAAATCGTCAGCTTTTTTTACACTAAAGAAAAAGGCTTCAACCCGTTCCGGTTTAGGTGCCAAAGCGATGGTCATTTGGGTAACAATTCCAAAATTACTTTGTGAAAACAGGCCTTCTACATAGGGCCCCATGCCCCATTTGAAGGCTTTATCAACAGCTTCACCGCCTAAACCATTCAGCATGGAGCGATAGATTTCACCATTTGGCAATACAGCCTCCAAACCCATGACAGCTGCAAAATGATCTGCATAGGGCGTAATGCCATAGCCACGTTCCAAGGCATTGCCCATTAAACTACAATCGGGACCAGCACCGGTTACGGGTATTAAATAGGGGTAATGTTGTTCTTTTAAAAAAATATCTAACTGTCGTTGAGTTACACCTGGCTCAATAGTTAATAAGCCGATTTCAGCATCAAAGCTTATAATTTTGTTCATCCGTGACAGATCAATGAGTACACAATTATCCTGAGCTGGATTGGCAGAACCATAGCCCCAGTTGTGGCCAGTGCTGTAAGGATAAATGGGGATGTTATATTTTATGGCTATCTTGATAATCTTCCTTACATGGTCAGTGGTTTCAGGGTAAAGAATGACCGGTACTTGTTTTGCGATGCCAATGCAGTTGGTGGTGGTTTTCCGTAAAAGATCGGGGTTATTGCTAACAGAGTTTTTCCCAAGAATTTGTAGCCATTCACTGAAGGCTGATTCAATTAACGGTAAGCTCATTATGATTGACCTAATTATTAAATTAACAAGTTGTTAACAAAACATAGTTAGTATTTTGAGTTAATCAAGTTACCTAATGTAGGCAAACTCTTAGCATAATAGAGGTGGACTTATAAATATGAGTTTGTTGATATCTATAAGCAGTAAGTGTCAGAATTTTTTACACCTTGCCTTCACGTTAAAGCTCTTAATTCAACATGTATTATTTTTTTCTAGTTAAAACAATATGTTGAGATAAATTAAATGCATGGCATAGATTGTGCTTAAGTTAACATGTAGTAATTAATTTAACTTAAAGGTAATAGTTATGAAAAAAATATCAACATTAGTAGGCGCTGCCAGTTTGTTGTTGGCAAGTGGAGGAGCGAGTGCTTTGTCTGTAGGTGGAATTACGTGGGATCCTAGTTATGTTTTGGATTTCCAAACACTTTCGCAAGCGATATACCAGAATATAAACGCCGGAACTGGTATTTCCAGTGGATATGGTGTTGTTTCAGCACTGAATGGGGACAGTGCGTTTGCTGCCCCGGGGCTTCAGCTAACATACCAGTATAGTGGTTTTACACCATTTTCTGGCACAGGATTATTGCCGAATGTTAATGGTAGTGTAATAGGTTATAGTGGAGGTATTGTTGATTTTTATGTACGATCTCAAACTCCACCACCAGGTGGTACTGGCGTTAATCCTGCGAATCCATTGACTTTAAATTCTGGCAATACTGGTCCAGGAACGCTTTGGTTGTCTTTGAAAGGTCATGAAGTGAACGGCGTAAGTTTTACCGGAACCTCAGTTACTAGTGGTGGTTTTTTTGCTGGTCTCAGTGGAATTGGACAGTTTGATGTTACTGGGGGACCTACACAAACTTATTTTGATAGTAATACAAAATTAGATGGCGCCGACTTTGCTTTTTCAAGTAGTTTTACTTCTTTTGTGCCAAATACTAATCCACCGACCAATTTAACCATTCAAAATGGATATGGTACTGCAAATATGACTGGAGCTACCATTGTTCCTGTTCCTGAGCCCTATTCATTGGCATTGATAGGCTTGGGTTTGTTGGGTTTTGGGTTAATGCGTCGTAAAGTTGCTTAACATATTAATCAGACTTTAAACTCAAAAGATAACCACTCACCCTCAGAGAGGGTTGGGTGGTTTTTTTGTGATTTTATTTATGATGCTCGACTATATTATGTCAAATGTGGCTGAACGGTCTTTATAGGATGCACAAATATCGAGTTATAGCTCCCCTCTTAGTGCTTATTGATTTTTCCGCGATCTATCTAAGAATCCATAACATAAGTGAATATTTCTT
>CANKAT010000145.1 GCA_947479815.1 Sphingobacteriaceae bacterium | reverse complement strand
TCATAAACTGTATGAATAGATACTAAAGGATAAGTATCTTCCAATGTGGCTCCATTAACACTAATACTGATAGATAAAGTTTTTCCTACTGTACTTTGAGGTGAACTAATTGCCATAGTTATTTTTTTATAGGTGGAAAATATATCTGATCTCCTGGTTTAATATCCTGGAAACTATTCAACCCATTAGCTCGAGCTACTTCAATATAATAAGAACTATCCCCATAAATACGAAAGGCCATTAATGGAAGTGTATCACCAGCATTAACTGTCCTTAAATGTGTCAAGTCAGGCGAAGAATTAGCTCCTTCCTGAATTTTGGTTTTATAATCTTTACTCTGTGTAATTGTAATATCAATTGATGCTCTTAAGGCTTTACCTTCAGGATTAAAAAGACTATACTTGATGTCTATTTTAGAACAAACACCAGTAAATTTGAGTGTCCCCCAAATAATAAGTAAGTAATATGGTCTGTGTATTTCGCCCTGATATTTGGTTACAAGGTCTGTGAATTTTTTAATATATCCATCAACATCATTAAATCCAGCAGGCAGTTTAACAACACCCGTGCCATCAACAAAAAAAGTCAATTTCAGATCACTTTGCCCCATACTTTTAAAGCTTTGGGTACTTGCATTGGAGCCAATAGTCTGATCCTGTGTATAATCTACTGTTAATGACCGCTCATAAGCCGATGGGTTAATGAAAGCCACAATCGAATCGGATTCAGATCCTTTACAAGAAGGATCCTTAAATCCAAGTATTTTTAATTTAACCAGATTCTGCATATCAGCGTTCAGAAGTATTTTTCATTCGAAGACGAATGTTTTCCATACACTCTTTTACAATCTTATTTTTAAGAGCAATCAATTCATTTGGATCAATTCCTGAAATTGATTTCTTATTATTCTGGTCTACAGATACTTTTATAACTAATTCTCTGATTTCTATAGGCATCTCAATTTACTTTTGTAAAATAATCAAAACATAACTCCATGGTTTCAACTACCAATGTGTTTTCCTGAGCTTTAAATTCTGAAATCTTCATTGCTACAGGATATGCATTAACAAACATCCAGGAGGAAATTGGTGCTCCTGTTTGATCGAGAAGGTTAAGATTAACAATTTTAGGAAAAAAAGTAAATAATTCGAAACTAGTTCTGGCCCATGCTATAAGTGGCGAGCCAATTAACATTCCTCTTTTGAGTATGAGGTTTTCATAATTAGGAGGGGTGGGGAAACGGTGTATAAACCTATTTTCCCCACCCTCTTCTACATTTTTTGGAGTTATTTTAACATTAAGTCCACTAACTTCCTGAAAACTACCTTCATTTACTCCCATTATTCCCTCTACATTTACTTTAAAACTAAAACCTACAGGTGGGTAATATTGACTAGTAGTTATCATAGATTATTATGCGCTTAATGAAAGGCCTTCATGTGCCAATTCCATCGTTTCAACTGCAATTTCATTTGCATCAGCTTTCATATCTGATACAGTCATTTTACATGGAAATGCATTCAATAATTTCCAGCTCATTGCCACAGCATTTGTTTCATCAAGTAAACTAATCAAAATAGTTGAACGTTTTATTGTGTTCATTTTGATCAAATTATACTTATCCCAAAGTGCTTTATCACCTTTAAATATTCCCTTTTTGAGGGTAATATTTCCAAATTTTTGTATACCAGGCATTTTCACAGTAGAATAAACCTTACTGTTACCTCCTCTGTATTCAATAACCTGAGTTTCTGATGACAACCCGGTTACTTCCTGAAATATAAGCTCTGCATCGTCCCATTTAACTTGAAATGAAAACTTGACTAACGGCCATGTTGCCGTTGACTGTGCTGCTCCATCTTCTGCCATAATTGTAATATTTATTAAATGTAAATAATAAGTTTAATTAATTGATTATGATTGTTGCATTTGTTGTTGGAAAGTAATTACGATAAACTCAGCTGGGCGAACCAAAGCTACTTTTACTGTAATTAGCATTTTTCCATCAAGTATATCAGTAGGTGTCATTGTAGATCCTAATCCAATTTGTACATCAAATGCTATCTCAGGTGCAGCACCCGCAAGAGCTCCTTGCTTCCAAAGATTTATTAGGAAATTCTCTATCATACTTTTTACTGTAATCCAGGTATTGGCATCATTTGGCTCAAATACATAAGCCCTTGCAGCTAACTTTATTGATTGTTCAATCATTATCAGTGTCCTTCTAACATTGATATATCTCCAGTCTTGGCTATTTCCATCAAGTGTACGGCCACCCCATACTAGGCATCCAATACCGGGGAATGAACGGATAACATTAATGGATTTGCCAGCCATCACATCTACATTAAGACTTTGCTGACCTTCACTTGAAATGTTAACAGCTGGTGCATTAACCATATTAACTGAAACATTTGCAGGTGCTTTCCAAACTCCTCTGCTGTTATCAACTTGAGTATAAATACCTGCCATTGCTCCACTTGGAGGAAGCTGATTTAGTTTGGTACGAATTTCAGAAAGAATATTGCTATAAGTAGGACTTACAGCTTTTAATCCCTGATGTAAGTGTTTTTTAGCTGTAAGCAAATCAGGTGATCCTGCTTCTAACTTAGCACTATCCACATTGTATTTTGCATAGATATTCTTTGCATCAGCTTCAGGTAAAAGTGTAGAAAGATCACCATCAACATTCTCAAAATCTATTTCATCATTCTGAACAATTGAAGTGTTCAGCCATGGATAATAAGCTGCACCATAATTCAGAAAATTAATTCCAATAGCTTCACGGAAATTAGTAATCACTTCTGCCGTTTCATCTGTAGGATCTTGTTTTACAACATCAAGAATTGCAAAACGACTTTGCATTTTGGCACAATGTGCAAGTACCTTTTGGTAAATACCATAACATTCTACACCTAAGGCGATTGCATCAGGAACTACAACTAGTGTTGGCTCAAATTCCTTTTCCAAAATGTCTAGAACTTCAAAATCACCAGCTTTTATTTCTAATGAATCTGCACCACCATATAGACCAACCGACATGATGTAGCATGGACCACCACCGTTAGCATAAAAAAGACGAATACTATTAAACATGTAAGCAATATGTCCATCTTTAAATGCTACTTTTTTTGGAGCTCTATCAAGCATAAATGATTGTTCATCACCAACGCTTGAATCCTCAATTTTAAATTTAGATTTGAAACCTTCGCCAAAACATTCAATGTATTCTGCAAACGAAGTAATACGAGTAGGTTTTCCTACTAACGACTTCCCATTTCGCTCAGCCATTGATGTGTAGCCAATGAATGCCGGAACAGCAGTTTCTACTGCCACTGCTGAACTTGGGAAGGCGTTCTTTTCTTCCAGGTAGACCCCTGGTGTCATTAGTGTTGATGCCATTTTTAATTTAGTTTAGTTAATAAATATTTCAGAGTAATTTTTGTTTTCAATTTCAATATCAC
>CANKAT010000144.1 GCA_947479815.1 Sphingobacteriaceae bacterium | reverse complement strand
TTAGAATCAAACTCTGCCAATGGCTTTAAGATGGTTCTTATACACCTTATGGCCATGCCTTCTTGACAAATATAAATAAGATGGAGACAATCTGGATTGATTTATAACCGACATGACAGTCAAATTCGAGCGACTGAATGTAGACATAAGTATCCTTCTTTAATTGTCATACTTTCTCACAATGCTATGGAAATATTAAAAAATATCGACATAAATTCATACGTAATTTATAAAAATACTCTTGATACAATTGGTCTGTATGTGTATGCGCTATGTGAAATTAATGGTAATAAAAGAACACCTTTCTATATTGGTAAAGGTAAAGGCAACAGATGCTTACAGCATCTATCTGAACGAAATGACACAAAAAAAGTAGAAAAAATTCGGAAACTTATTTCTGATAATAAATTTGGAATAGATATCCTTAGACACAATATTGATTCAGATAGGGCTGCGAAATTGATTGAAGCGACATGTATTGATTTACTAGGCGTTGGTGAGCTAACAAATGCAGTAAGAGGGAGCGGATCAGCTATGGGAAGAATGACTATAGAGGAAATTTACAATATTAATATGGCTGTTGAAACAGAAATCGATGGTGAACATGCTGGGTTAGCTTTTTTATTAAATAAAACATATAAGTCTGGCATGTCTGACCTTGAATTATTTGAGGTTACACGTGGCATTTGGTTTAATCCGCCTAGAGACGAATCTGTTAAATTTGCCTATGCAACATATGGGGGAATTATAAAAGAGGTTTATTCAATCCACAGTTGGGTTAGTGCTGGTACTCAGCAATATTTCACTAGGGACGACATAGATGATCGATTAGAAAGAAATCGTATGGAGTTCATTGGTCGAAAGGCGGATGATGATATAAGAGAAAAATATGTAGGTAAATTAATTAAAAAAAGTAGAGCGTATGGTACTCCTTTTGTTAAAGTCGGCTTCTCTTCCAAAAAAATAATTAAATAATTTATCTATTAATTAGATAGTTATGTTGTTTTTGATGTTCGAAATATTATATAAATTCAATGTTTTTTTTCAACTACTAGACAATAAATGTTTAAAAGATTGTTGGGTAAGTTTTTGGACTAATCACTGCAGTGCATTTTCATCACACTTACAACATTAATCCGTCCTAATCTGTCGCAAATAGGGTATAAACTGCAATTAATTTCAATTTTAACTGTGGCAAATAAGGGTGGACGGCATGGAAATTAAACTAGGTCATGGTTTGGACGGTCTTAAACCAAAAATATCGGTTTCGACTATCGGAATAAAAGAAGTTGGTCCTGTGGGTTTTCTTGCCATTCTTGAAACTCAATGTGGTATTGCGCCAATAGTTGATTCACCCACAACCCGTATTATCCAATATCTGGCTTGCCTTAAAGCCTGTGATACGCCAGAGCGTTTTTACCATCGCTCTTTTGCGGTGGATCAGTTTAATGTAGCCAAAACATTACTTAACTGGCGTGATAGCTGGTATGAAAGTGGTTGGACCGGTCTTTTTACTGAAAATGTATTCGGACGTTTACAAGACATGGCTGATGTGGAGCGGTTCGCACAGAAAAAAGTGAGTTTTGGTTTTGGCCAGCGACAACAACTGGTACTGGCGACTTTAAAGACTCAAAAAACTCAAATTAAGCAAGTAATTCTACTAGACCCACTCACTGATTTTTCGCCCCTATGGCAACAGATACTGCAACTATTCTTACTGACTGAACACCCGGCAAGATTATTCCCCAGTCAGTCAGACACCGATCTAAGCCGTCTACAAACCACCTTGGCACAACTGTCTACAGAAAACTTGAGTAAAGGTGAAAACGGTTCCATTACAAAAATTAAGCTCAAAGGTGATAATAGTTTTTTAGTTCTTAAAGCACGTTCCAAAGCCATATCTGCACGATTAATCAGCCAATGGCTGGCAACACAAACACATAATTTTCAGACAAAGACTGTCGCCTTACTAACCGGAAGTGAGGGTATTGAACTGGATGATGCCTTAGCTGCGGTTGATTTACCACGGTTAGGATTTGTAAAGACTTCACCTTGGCGCCCAGTTTTACAAGTTTTGCCTATTGCTTTGGAGTTATTCTGGGAACCCTTAAATCCTCAAGTGTTGTTACAGTTTTTGATGCATCCTGTTGGTTTATTACCCGGAAGAATTCGTTATCCTTTGGCTAAAGTCGTCGCTGATGCCCCTGGAATTGGTGGTGGTCAATGGCAACACACCTTGACCAGTTTATTGGAAAAAGAAAAAGATCGTAAAAGTTATAGTACTGAGCGCTATCAAAAATTAGAAACCGATCTGAAATATTGGTTTGCCAGTGACCGCTATAGACCGGAACAAGGTCTGCCCTTAGCGATAGCCAAACAACGTATTCTAAAAGTACAAACATGGTTGGCACAAAAACAATCGGGATTAGATGATGAAGCCATGAGAGCTTTGTTTGGTGCCGCTCATAGCCAAGCCAGTGAACTTAACAGTGCGTTAATAAACTTAATGGCTGATGGCATCGACGTCATCAAACCGGAACAATTACGTTATTTGTTAGATCAATTAACCGGTGCGGGTACAGCTATTGTCGATCAATATCCAGAAGTAATTGGCAATCAAGCAAAATTTTTGGTTGGTGCCACTCAGCCGGACAGTTTCATTGAAAATCACAATACAGTAGTGTGGTGGGACTTACAAGCATCTTCATCGCCGACCACTTATCCGTGGTCAATACAGGAATTATGTCAATTAAATGATCAAGGTGTATTACTGCCAAATCTGGAGAAGCTATTACAAAAACAGGCGCTAAGTTGGCTAAAACCAATTAATTCTGCACAAGAACGTTTGGTTATTGTTTTGCATGATAGCAATGAAGCACATCATCCGTTATGGGATCAAATCAGCAGTTGTCTTGAAAATTGGCAAGAAATCAGGGTCGAAAATACTGTGCTGGACAAGCATGCCATCAATGCTTTAAATCAATTACTCACTGTTCAGAGTCCTTTTTCGCCCTTACCTGCTTTGAGTCGTTACTGGGAATTAGAAACAGGCGCGGCATTAGGCGTGCGTGATCAGGAATCATACTCAAGTTTGGAAAACTTTTTTTATAGTCCTTATCAGTGGGTATTGCATTACAAAGCCAAACTAAGAGCTGGCACTTTGCAGTCTTTAAGTGATGGTAATTTGTTAAAAGGTAACGTGGTACATCATTTATATGAACGTTTTTTTAATGCCAACACTTCGTTACTATCTTCATCAGATTGTGAAAAAGATGTAGTAGATTTGTGGTTTGCTGATGCCATCAAAACCTTATTAATTGAAGAAGGTGCAGTGCTCTTACAGCCTGGTCGTTTGGCTGAAAAAGAACACTTTATAAGTACCACACGCCAGTCTTTACATGCTCTCATTCATCAACTTAGAACGGCAAAGGTGGTAAAAGTAGAGATGGAATTGCATCAAGAAGCCCTGTTCTTTGGCGGTCATCTGGGTGGATATATTGACATGACAGTGACAAATGATGAGGGCAAAGAAGCTGTTGTTGATATTAAATGGGGCGGTGCGAAATATCGTA
>CANKAT010000143.1 GCA_947479815.1 Sphingobacteriaceae bacterium | reverse complement strand
GCCAGTTAAAGCAGTCAAGCCGGCAATACTACCTATGCCCAACATTTCACGACGGGTAAAATTTGGGTTTGCCTCTATAATTTCATTTATTGGAAGTGAATTTGGTTCCATATTTTTATCAGTTGTCAGTTATCGGTTATCTGTTATCAGTTATCAGTTGTCTGTTATCGGTTATCAGTTATCAGTTATCAGTTGTCTGTTATCGGTTATCAGTTGGTTAGGTGGTTAGATGGTTAGGTGGTTAGGTGGTTAGTTGGTTAGGTGGTTAGTTAGTTAGTTAGTTAGTTAGTTAGTTAGGCGGTATAAATATTTACTAAACAAAATTTCGCTTTCAGCTTTCAGCTTTTAGCTTTCAACTTTCAACTTTTAGCTTTATACTTATAACCTATTACCTATTACCTATTACTTATTACTTTCAGCTTTTAGCTTTCAGCTTTCAACTTTTAGCTTTCAACTTTTAGCTTTCAGCTTTATACTTATAACCTATTACTTATAACTTATAACTTATTACCTATTCATTAAACCCCCTAATATAAGGTCTTGCTGGTGGTCGCTCTCCTTTACTGAATTGTGCACCTCTGGTAGAGCGGTACTTGATGTTCAATTCCGGTGTTTCTAGGGTTCGTCCAACTGCAGAGTACTTGCTGCCTTCCCAGTTGGATTCCATATAGTGATTGGTAATGCCTGTTGAAAGAAGTAGTCTCTCTGCATTGTATGGTTCTTTTTTAGTTACCATCATTTCGGTAATCCAGTGAGGTTGAGCGTTAGAGGCATGGTACTGATCGTATGGACCAGCCCATCCAAGCATTGATATGATGGTGGGCTCATTTTTCCCCTGGATTTCACCTGCATAGGTCCAGCCCACACTACGACCACCAATTACGGCCGCTTTTGTTCCATCATTATAGTTGATGACACATATATTTGTTTGTGGAGTTTCCTGGAAATATCCTGGCTTAAATTCAAATTTAATAGCAACGGCATCGAGTAGTTTGCCGGCCCATGGATTGCGTTCTACCCATTTCCAAGCTTCAGCCCCACGAATAGATTGTATCGACTTTACACCAGTTTCGCCACCTTTGCGTCGTTCTACAAAGCCTTGGAGTACGTCAATAGCATGGAAAATACCACCCTCATCTCCGGCACCTCCAATTACAATGGAATTTTTAATTGGAGTATCGATATCAATTTCTATTTCAGGTGTACGGTAATAGGCTGGTATGGATGAACCTCCTGTTAAAGGAAAGTTTAACTCACGCGATTTATTAAACATCCACTTTGCCTCATCCCAATTGTAGGAGAGGTGCTTGTCATTAAATATGGGTACTGAGCGTTTACTCTTCTCAAAAACCTGAATAACCTGCTGAAAGATCCACCAGCGTGGCAATAACCAGTGGCCCTTTAAATCGGTTGCATATTCACCATGTTCAGCCACTATGACCACGCCATCTACTGCGAGGTCTTTGCCTCCAAGTGTAACAGCTTCTCCAACTGTTTTGAAGATTGGAATATTTTTTGCTTGGCAAACTTTCTGACCCAAACCGCTTTCTTGAAGCTGATGAATATAAACGGAAACAACTTCCACCCGTGAATCAGTATGGGCGCCATCCCACCAATAACCGTCAATCAGTTTGTTTACAATCCAATCGGCGTGTGATCTTGTAAAAGCCCAATAGCTAACTAGAACTGCAATACGAGGTTTGCGTTGCTGAGTTTGGGCAATAGCTCCGGTCGATAGGCCTGTTAAAGCCGTAAAACCTGCTATGCCGCCTATTCCCAGCATTTGACGCCTTGAGAATGTTGGATTCGACTCCATGATTTCAGTAATTGGTAATAAATCTTTAGTGCTACTAATGATTTCGGTTGGTTTCTTTGCCATGTTTTTTAATTTTTTGAACTGGATTTAATTTGCCTCGTTATCCTGATATATAAATCTAAAAAATTAATTAAAGCTTTTCTGTTATTCAGTATTTTTTCATAATTATTTATACTTATTCATGGTAAATCAGGCATAGCTCCTCACAAAATTGCGACTATGCTTTTTTTGATTAGGATACTTCTTCTGAATAAATTATTCAGGAATTTTTATGATTTCCTACTTAGGCTTCCTCACTCATCATTTTCCGTGACCCCAGTAAAGCAATTAGCGTTAGTCCGGCAGCTAAGGTTAGGTAATAACCCACATAGGCAAGACCGTAATTTTGCGCCAGGGTGGTTGCTAAATATGGGGTTAGAGATGCGCCTAGAATCCCAGCTAGGGTAAAGGCCAAAGAAGCGCCTGTATACCGTACAGGTGCTGGAAAAATCCCGGCCAATGCTGTTCCTATTGGTCCGTAACTAAGGCCCATCAGGAACATTCCGAGCGACAAAAATAAACCTGTTAAGAAAGAGTTATCGGCTATAAATATGAATGGGAAGAAAAGTCCAAACAACATGATCACAATAGTTGCTGAAACAAGCATTTTATTGCGTCCGTAGGTATCAGATAGCCAGGCTGATAATGGGATGCCTAATCCGAAGAACAGCATGGAGATCATTTGTAGGATCAGGAAATCGCTTTTGGTATAATTCAGCACCGTTGTACCCCAACTCAGTGTAAATACAGTCATTAAATAAAACAATAGGAAGGTGGTTACTGTAGCGAGCGTTCCTAAGGTAATGGCTTTGGTATGTTTTACAAAAACATCTTTTACCGGCATTTTGGAGCGTTGCTTATTGTCAACGATTTTTATAAAATCGGGTGTTTCAGTGATTTTTAAGCGCACATACAGGCCAACAAAAACCAGCAGGGCACTCGCTATGAAAGGTATACGCCATCCATAGTTTATAAACTCGCTTTCATTCATGGTTTTGCTCAATATAAAAAATGAGCCGGTAGATAAAAGGAAACCTATCGGGGCGCCTAATTGTGGAAACATACCATACCACGCTTTTTTGTGTGCTGGAGCATTTTCTGTTGCCAGTAATACCGCACCTCCCCATTCACCGCCAAGGCCTAATCCCTGACCGAAACGAAATATGGCCAGCAATATGGGGGCGGCAATACCAATTGAAGCATAGCCCGGCAAGAGTCCGATGGCCACAGTGGATGGTCCCATCGTCATTAATGCAGCTACGAGCGTTGCCTTTCGTCCTTTACGGTCGCCAAAATGCCCGAATAGTGCGGCGCCCAATGGGCGTGCAAAAAAGGCTAGAGCAAAAGTAGCCAGCGACTCAAGTGTAGCTATGGCTGGATCTGAAGCCGAGAAAAATAATTTTGGGAATACCAGCACAGCAGCAGTGGCATAAATGTAAAAATCGAAAAACTCAATAGTAGTGCCAATGAGGCTGGCTGCAAGTATGCGGCGTACCGGATTAGATTGGATAGGTGGCTGGGTCATATATTCAAACATAGGAAATTTGAATTTATTTTTAAGACTAATCCAGTTCTGGATAGAAATTTAGGTGGAAGAACGGTTATTAAAGGTCTGTGCAAGCGTGGCGGTGAAAAAAAATTGGATTTTCCTTGTGCTTGGTGGTACCTACCTAGCATGTATAATTTCACTCCGCTCATAGCCGCGGGGGCCTTACCTTTTTCTGTAGGAAAAAAGAACCAAGCCGAGGCGGTACGACGAGACCATGAGCGCCTTTTAAAAACAATAAACTACACCGAATAAACGCTACCGCTGCGCCTGATGCTATGAAAGGTTCTGCGAGGGCTAGGACTGTAATTG
>CANKAT010000142.1 GCA_947479815.1 Sphingobacteriaceae bacterium | reverse complement strand
TTAGAGGATATAAAGATTAAAAACTTAATTTGAGAATGCTGACAAAGGCAATCAATAAATTAAGATAACAGTAAGAAATCTGGAAGAAAAAGGTTAGAATATTTGAAATTCTTTAAAACTATGTTGTTCAAAATACTGAACATATTACCAAAATGTAAAATTGTCTAAATGAAAAAAAAAATTGGAATAATAGCAATCTTCATAGCGTGTAATTTCACGTTTTATTCTTTTGCTGCCAATGATTTGACTTATCAAATCGAATGTGTCTCAATGGAAGTGGATGGCTATATCACCCTAAAAATATGGGATTCAAAAAAAGGTGCAAAATATACTTCAGAACAATCCCGAAAAGATGCAATTCATGCCATTCTATATTCTGGTATAGCTGGAATCAAAGGATGTACAACACAACCTGCAATATTAAATAAAATTGAAGCTCAAGAGAATTTCAAAAATATTGAAAAAAGTTTTTTTTCTATCAAAGGCAAATGGACAATGTTTACCAGGAGTAGTGAAATAGAAACAAGCTTACCTGAAAATCTAGGGATAAAAAATTGGAAGGTATATCAAGTTTCAGTCTCTAAAAATGCATTACGCAAATACCTGGAAGAAGAAAAAATTATCAAATCACTAAATTATGGTTTTTAATATGAAACAAATAGCAATCGGTTTTTTACTCCTGTTATCTACAGTAGAAGTATTTGCACAGCCCAAAAAGCCAACTTTAATGATTCTCCCAAGTGATAATTGGTGTGTACAACGCTATTTCATGACAGAGTTTGATAATCAGGGAACCAAACAGAAAGTACCTAATTATAAACAAGCATTTCAAGAAGACACTGAAATTGGACAGGTTATCAGTAAAATTGGCGGATTGATGATTGACCGAGGTTTTCCATTAAAGGATGTAGAACAAGAGTTAAAAGCAATAGAAGCGCGAACCGCTGAATCAAATATGACGAGCAGCACCACAAGTGGGTCATCCATTTCTGAAAGTCCACTTGATAAACTAAAAAATAAAACCAAAGCTGATATTCTTATCCAAATATCGTGGCAGGTAAACAAAACAGAACAGGGTAAATCGATATCCTTTATACTTGAGGCATTTGATGCTTACACCAGTAAGCGAATTGCTTCGTCTACCGGAAATGGGACTCCTAACACTACAGATATTATTCCAGTGTTATTACAAAATGCCATACTCGCAAATATTGACCCCTTTGCTGCTCAACTGCAATCTCATTTTGATGACATGTCTACTAATGGCCGTGAGATACTATTAACCGTAAAAAAATGGGAAAGCTGGGATAAAAATTTAGAAACTGAAATCAATGGAGATGAAATTAAGAACCATATCTATGACTGGGTACAAAAAAATGCGGTCAAGGGTCGTTTTAATGAATCCAATACGAGTGAAAATAGAATTGATTATGAACAAGTTAGAATACCTCTTTTTGATGAGCGAAACCGTGCAATAGATGCAAGGCAATTTGCAATTAACCTCCAAAAATACCTAAAGGCTGCACCTTTCAATTTTGAAGTTAAACTAATGACCCGCGGTTTGGGTGAGGCAATTCTTGTTTTAGGCGAAAAATAAAAAGAAATGAAAAAGTTTTATACCCTATTGGTTTTTTTAATTGTAGCATTATCAAGTAGCGCTCAGGTAAAGTTAGATGACTTTGGAAGAATTATTCTTAATACTTATCTGCCTGAAAACATAGCATTACCTGCCGAAGCAAAAAACCTGCTTAGTACTAAATTAAATCAAATTACAAGCAATAACGGTTTGGGAGGTAGTCAGATCAATCCCAGGTTCATTATTACTGCAAATGTCAATATTGGCACAAAAGATATTATTGCAGGCCCTCCACAATTGATTGCACAAAACCTAGACATTACCTTATTTATTGGCGATGCATTAACCAATACGATTTTCTCAAATGTCACATTCAGCCTAAAAGGTGTTGGAACCAATGAAAATAAAGCCTTTATTGAAGCATTTAAAACCCTTAATCCGAAAAACAAGGAATTGCTTTCCTTCCTTGAAGAAGGGAAATCGAAAATCATCAACTACTACTCCAGCCAATGTGATTTTATACTAAAAGATGCCGAAACACTCGTCAAACTGGGAAAATTTGATGAAGCTATTTTTAATCTTTCACTGGTGCCAGAAGTATCGCAAAACTGTTACTTTACTTGTTTAGACCGAATGGCATCAATTTATCAGCAAAAAATTGATACTGATTGTAAGGTAAAGTTTAATGAAGCAAAAATAAGCTGGACTGCATCACAAAATCCAGCGGGAGCTGAAAAAGCTGGAGATATTTTGAGTACAATAAACCCAATGGCTATTTGTCAAACTGAAGTTTCTGATTTTATTAAAGCGATAGATGCAAAATTAAAAGCTGATGAAAAGGCCAAATGGCAATTTAAAATGAAACAATATGCCGATAAAATAGCAGCGCAAAAGGAAGCAGTAAAAATAGCTACAGAGAAAGGAAAACGTGATGCAATCTACCGAGAAAGTCAAGCCAAAAGGGATGCAGTTCTTCAGGAAAAACAGTTATCAAGGAATTTAGAACTAGATAAAATACGGGCAAATTCATACAGAGAAATAGCGCTAGAGCAAGCTCGCAACCAACCTAAAACGGTTACGTACACTAAAATTTATTGGAGATAGTTCATCTGAAAAATTTCAATAATTACTATCAAAATTTATCAACGATACTTCAAAATGAGAGTATTAATTTTTATCCTAACCTTGGCATTCACATTAAGTGCAAATGCCCAAGAAACTAATAAAACAGTTACACTAGTAGTAAACGGCCAAGGAAAAACACCAGAAGAAGCGAAGCAGCAAGCACTTAGAAATGCAATTGAGCAAGCATTCGGCACATTTATATCATCAAAAACTGAAATACTAAATGATAATTTAGTAAAGGATGAAATTATATCAGTTGCGAATGGTAATATTCAAAAATTTGAAATTATTTCTGAAGTTGAAATACCTAAAGTAGGTTATGCCACCTCCCTAAAAGCAACTGTTTCGGTCACTAAATTAACTTCATTCGTGGAAAGCAAAGGTGTTGCTGTTGAGTTTAAAGGGGGCATTCTAGCTGTCAATATCAAACAGCAAATTCTCAATGAGCAGAATGAAACAAAATCAATGCTAAATATTGTAAATACTTGTAAAGAGATACTAGACTTATCATGTGATTTTGAGATTGTAAGAGGTGAACCCAAGCAAAAAAGCAATGATAATAATACATGGGCAATACCCCTATCAATTAACGTTAAATTCAATAAAAACATTGAAAAGTTCAATCAATATTTGTTCAATTCAATTATTGGATTGAGTATGTCTACAGAAGAAGTAAATCAATATAAACAATTAGGAAAACAAACCTATAAACTCGCCATAGGTAACGGAGACGCTAATGTTAGTGGGATGACTGATAACATTAGTTATTTAAAAACATTAGCTACAAACAATTTGAATTTAAGTTATAGAATTGTTGCAATTGAGAAGTCATATGGAGATAAGGAGACAACTATTGAATCCGAAGATTTTTCAATAATAGAAAAGGAAATTAAAAAACTGAATAAGCAGGGATATTCAGGGGATAGAAGGTATTCTAAATATTATAGAATCGAATATTTTGACAAGAATATAAAAACATTTTTTCATTTCAGATCATTATCAACAGTTGTTTCAATTATTGATTTAATTTATTACACTAAAAATTCATTGTTG
>CANKAT010000141.1 GCA_947479815.1 Sphingobacteriaceae bacterium | reverse complement strand
TGAAGTATGAGGTCTGAGGTCTGAAAAAAGCAGTAAATCTCAAATTAGCACCAGACAGTCTTTGTTCTTTGTTCTTTGTTCTTGGTTCCTGATTCTGTTGTCTGTTGGCTGAGACCAATTAGTTAAATCACTTGATATTTGGTTGAATCTGAGATCTTAATCCTTCTGCCCAAGTTATTATAGCTTTTTTCTGCCCATCTGACAATTTTGCATTGGCATGTATCAACGTGTATGATTTCAATGGCATTTCACCCTCCTGGATCATTTCAATTACTTCTTCCAGTTTATGATCAGCTTTTTTAGGTTTATAACTTGCAAATTCGGAGAAATTCAATTCAGATTTACCTTCCTTAACATGATCTGCAAGCCACCAGGCCAAAGGTTGTATTTCTGCATACCATGGATAAACTGTATTATTTGAATGGCAATCGTAACATGCAGTTCGGATCAATTGTTTGGTACTATCTGCTGCCTGATAATTTGCAAAAATATCATTAGGAGTTACTGCCTCAGACTGATTTTTAACTGGTTTAATGAATTGAATGAAAATTAAAACTCCTAAGAGAGCTATTAGTATTTTTTTAGTGATTGACATATTCGATTAGTTTTTGAATAAAAATAATATAAAATTAATTAAAATATAGCTTGATTACTTTGACCAATTCTTCTGAAATATGACCATTGGTTGCAATTATTTCTCTTCTTGAAATGCATTGATCACCGCCCTTGAAATCGAAAATCTGTCCACCAGCTTCACGAACCAGAACTATACCGGCAGCAACATCATAAGCATTCAAATTATATTCAAAGTATCCATCAAATCTTCCACTTGCTACATAGGCAAGATCGATTGCAGCAGATCCAATTCTGCGAATTCCATGGCACTTTTGCATAAGAACTCTTAACACATTAAGATAAGGTTCCATATTTGCAAAATCATGAAAAGGAAAACCAGTTGCCAATAATGTATTTTCAATTGTTGGTGCTTTAGATACTGAGATGGGTTTATTATTTAAATAAGCACCACCATTTTTCCATGCAGAAAAGCATTCATCTCTATTAATCTCATAAACCACTCCTAACACAAGCTCATTATCACATTGAAGAGCAATACTGACAGAAAAAGTGGGTATTCCATGGATAAAATTGGTAGTTCCATCTAAAGGATCAATTATCCAATTGTATTTTTCACCCTTTACTGTGCTAGTTTTTTCTTCTGTAACGAATCCTGCTTCTGGCAATAAGTTAGAAAGTGCTTTAACCAATCTTTGTTCAGCTGTTTTATCGACATAAGAAACCATATCGTGCAATCCCTTATATTCAACACATTCACGATCAAAAACTAATGCTTCATTACGAATAAATTCACCGACTTCTACAGTTAAAGAAATTACTTCGGTGATAAGTTTAGAAAGGTTCATAAATCAAGAAACAGCGTATTTATTTCCATTTTTCAGAGACCAAAATATACCCGTTATCCCTAAAATAATCAGAATTGTAGCGATGAGTTCAGCTTGAGTAAAACTTAAACCAAGCGCGTGATATTTTGAATTAACACGAATTGATTCAATCATAAAGCGTTCTATTCCATTAAAAATTAGATAAATAGACCACATTACCCCCGGTAATTTTATTTTTTCTTTGAAGCCCCAAAGCAATGCAAAAATGGCTAGGCCCATTAAAACTTCATAAAATGGAGTTGGAAATACAGGCAATGGTAGTTCATTACAAAAAGGCCCGATGCATCCTGGTATTGGAATGCCTTCTCCTACTACATTATGAGGATATTTAAAAGACCAAACCCAATCTGGAGCCCAGCTTAACCAGGAAGGTTTTATTGCACCATTAACAATCCCCCAATCACCATCACCAGAAAGCTGACAGCCAATACGACCTACGGCATAGGCTAACATCATTCCAGGACCCGCAATATCCAACATATGAATCCATTTGATACCATATTTGTTTGATTGATAAAGCACTGCTCCACCTCCCATTATTAAACCGCCATAAAAAGTTAAGCCACTAAAAGATAATAAACCACCAATCGGATCTTTCACAAAATCATCCCAATATTCGAAATTGTGAAATAATTTAGCACCCAAAAAACCCCAAATTGCTGCCCACATTAATAATGTGCCCATGATCTGATAAGGATGTACTGTTTCTTTAACAATTTTAGGTTGACTTAGCCTTTCTTTTTTATTCTCGGCATAGGCCCAGTAAATAAATAAAGCTCCAAGTATTAATCCTCCCAAAAAACTACCTCTGCTAGAGAGAATAAATACTTGCGGGTTGGCTACAAATGCGGTATAGTTTAGAAGTCCGTCTAGAAGTTTATAACCTACAAAAAATCCGAATATTCCATTCAAAGCTAGATCCTGCATAGAAATAGGCTCACCGATTTTAACGTCTCTGGTAAAGGGATGAACAAGCCCCAATTTCTCTTTTCTTTTAAACTCCTGAGAAAGTGCCCAATAACCTGCTGCAAATGCAATAGCTACAAAAAAACCAAATGTTTGTATAGGTAAAGGAATATGTAAACCTGTTAAATATTCAATCAGGTGTGTAATAGTTGGAAACATATACTTAGTTTAATCTGAAACGATTTATTGTGCTAATCTATAAAATAGAAGGGAATAATAAGATAAAGACTCAAAGGTTTTAATGCACAAAGATTTCTACACTTTCTGAGATTTCCATATCACCATCTGAGGCAATATTTTCAAACTTGACTTGTTTAATGTCGTTTATAAGTAAAGGATCGTAAGGGGCTCTAACTTTTACATAATTTCGACTAAAGCCATGCATGAATCCATTCTTATGGTCAGCTTCGAAAAGCACCTGGGTTGACTTTCCAACCTGAGTCTGGTAAAATGCTCGACGTTTTTTCTCAGACAAGATGTGAAGCATTTTACTCCGCTCTGCTCGCACAGAACCTGGTACTACCCCTTTCATTTCTGCAGCAGGTGTATTTTCACGCTCTGAATAGGTAAAAATATGCAGGTATGAAACATCCAGCTCATTCAAAAAATTATAAGTATCCAAAAAATCTTTTTGTGTTTCGCCTGGAAAGCCAACAATTACGTCTACACCAATGCAACAATCAGGCATCAGTCTTTTAATGTTTGTAACTCTTTCAGCGTAAACTTCTCTTTTATAACGTCTGCGCATAAGTGCAAGTATCTTATTACACCCTGATTGTAAAGGAATATGAAAATGAGGCACAAACTTATTAGATTGAGATACAAATTCTATAATCTCATCTGAAAGTAGATTTGGTTCAATAGAAGATATCCGGATTCGATCAATTCCATCCACTTGTTCAAGAGCTTGAATTAAATCGAAGAATTTATTTTCACGAGTTCCATCAATAATTCCAAAATCACCTAGATTTACCCCTGTAAGTACAATTTCCTTTACGCCAGATGTTACAATTTCATTCGCCTGCTCAATAACATGTGGTATAGTATCACTTCTGCTGGCTCCTCTGGCTAATGGAATAGTGCAAAATGAACAGGTATAATCACATCCATCTTGAACTTTTAAAAAAGTTCTGGTCCTTTCACCAAAAGAATAGGAAGAGATAAAATTCTTTGCTTCTGAAATATCCTGATTAAATATCAGAGTTTTTTCCTGTTTAGTTAGGTCAGTAATATAATCGATGATCATGAATTTTTCTGCAGCTCCTAGAACAATATCAACACCTGGAATTTCAGCGATCTCTTTGGGCTTCAGCTGAGCATAGCAACCAACCACAGCGATATAGGCATTTGGAGAATG
>CANKAT010000140.1 GCA_947479815.1 Sphingobacteriaceae bacterium | reverse complement strand
TTTGGGCCTGGCATATCATACCTATATTTAAGTATCATGGTAAACCCGATCAATAGGAATGAACAACCTTCAACAAACGCAATGAAACGGAATCTATCCAATGGAGTTTTAAACATGGCAGTAAAAATTTATAATTTTTTCGAAAATATAGAATATCAGGAAAAGTAAAATCAGCTGAAAGTAAATCCTTCAATTACTTTCAAAAAAAAATACATCAACGATACTTATTCATAAAGGTCAAGATCATACTATACATCTGATTATTCCGAAAAATCATTTGCGTGATCATACCTATATGCTTTTTTCTTTTTATAATATTAATTTCTGTTGGTTTTTTTGCCTCATTTAGAACTTTAAAAAGCCGATCTGACTGAATTTTAATAGCAGGATACGTACGCTCACCAACAAGAATTAGAAAGGGGTTTTGTACATTTTCAAGGTAAAACATAGGCGAACCTGTTTTCCACTGATTCTGATCAGTTGAAAAAGTATTTAAAAAGCTCTCGGTTTGCTTATTTTTCTCAGCTGCCTTCAGATATTCTAACATATCAAGTCCGAATCCATCATTCAAGATCACTCCCTTTATTGGATTAATAATCCCAGCTTTATTAAAAAATCTTGGATCATTATTGATCAATGCTGCCAAATGCCCACCTGCAGAATGCCCCATTACAAAAATTCTGTCTGGACTTCCGCCATAGGTTGCAATACTATCTTTTACCCACTTTAGGGCCTCAGAACAGTCGTAAGCCATTTCTTCATACTGCGATTGGGGGCTTAAACTATAATTGATGATCACTGAAATAACATTTTTGCTGGCCATATTTTTTCCCAGCCACCAATAGGTATCTTTTTTCCCACTATTCCAGGATCCTCCATGAATAAAAACTAGAACATCTTTAGGGGTTTCTTTATTTTTTGGATAATATACATCTAAAAAATTTCTAACATTTTGCGATTGACCTCTGTATGAGATATCTCGTTTTATCCCAATACCCCCAAAAGCAATTGAAATTTCAGAAAGCAAAAAAAACATAAAAACTACGTATGGTTTCATTTAATTAACGGATTTTTTTCTTTTGTAAAATGATTATAAACGAAGCCATCTAACCAAGAAGGCCATATTTTATTAAGGAATACAGTGAGTTTTCCTTGCGAGGTCATGATCAGTGAACGCTTACGCTGTTCAATTCCTTTGACAATGATTGCTGCTACTTCATCAGAACTCATCATTTTATCTTCATCCATACTGGTTTCACCCTGCGAGGTCCCATCTTTTGCTAGTGCAACATTTCGAATATTAGATGATGTAAATCCGGGAGATGCGATCATTACATGTAAACCGGTTTTTAAATTTTCAACCCGCAATGATTCCAGGAAGCCATTTAAAGCAAATTTCGAAGCAGAGTAACCGGTTCTTCCTGGAAGACCGCGGTATCCAGCTATCGAGGAAACCCCAACAACAGACCCCTTATTTTTAATTAATTCAGGCAAGGCATATTTTGTACAATAAACTGCTCCCCAAAAATTAACATCCATTAAATTACGTAAAACGAGCAGATCAAGATCCTTAAATAATGCCCGCATAGAAATGCCTGCATTATTAATAAGCACATCAATTCGATTAAAAGTAGTTTTTGCCTGATTAATCAAGTCCATACAATCTAACTCTTTGGAAACATCACACTGAACAGCAATAGCCTTAATTCCAAAACGCTGTTCAAGATCTTGGGCTATTTCACAAAGCGTAACATATTGACGTGCACCAAGCACCAGATTAGCACCTCTTTTTGCAAACTGCTCTGCACAAGATTTACCTATTCCAGATGATGCACCGGTTATTACCACCGTTTTATTTTTGAGATCCATTGTAAAGGATTAAAATTTATTTAAATCAAAATGATTGGCCCCAAGATCATCTGGCAAGAGAATTTTCATAAGGAATGCGCGTTGCAATTGATCTACCCAAAGTAATTTCATCTACATATTCTAATTCTCCACCAAAAGCTATGCCACGGGCAATGGTACTGATTTGAATTCCTGATTCTTTAAGCTTCTTATACAGATAAAAAATAGTGGTATCACCCTCCATTGTTGCACTTATGGCAAGGATAACTTCTTTTATCCCTCCTAAATTAACACGCTCTACGAGTCCATCTATGGTAAGATCTGATGGTCCAACACCATCCATAGGAGATATTAAACCCCCTAAAACATGATAAACTCCCTGAAAAGTACCGGTATTTTCAATGGCCATTACGTCACGAGTATCTTCTACTACACAAACCAATGATTTATCGCGTTTTACTGAACTGCAAATCTGACACACAGGATGATCAGAAATATTATAGCATACTTCACAGAATCGAATATCTCTTTTTAAAACAGTGAGGGCATTACTAAACTTCTCAACCTCAGCATTGGGCCTATTAAGCAGATGCAATACTAAGCGCAATGCTGTTTTCTGACCAATTCCAGGCAGTGCAGAAAATTCATTGACTGCGTTTTCTAACAGTTTAGAAGAAAAATTCATTCTGCAAATTTAAATTTAAAACTTAATCTTTACACATCTTGTTGAAGGATAAATTCAGACCATAATCTTTATGCCGAATTGTACCAATACGATAAATGAATTAAGAACTTAATTGTTAATTTAGCTTAGTATCACAACAAATAAAATTATGGCTCCAGGAATTTTACTTAGTTTTTTAATTGGATATTTTCTGATCTTATTAGGAATATCCTATTTCACTTCAAAGAAATCATCTGATAACTCTACTTTTTTTACTGCAAATAGGAATTCTAAATGGTACCTGGTTGCTTTTGGAATGATCGGAACAGCATTATCTGGCGTGACCTTTATTTCTGTTCCAGGCGAAGTAGGTAATCCGGCAGGAAATGAATTCAAATACTTTCAGTTCGTCATTGGAAATGCAATTGGCTTTATCCTGATAGCAGCAGTTTTGCTACCGCTGTATTACCGAATGAATCTAACTTCTATTTATACCTATATTGAAGAGCGACTGGGCACATATAGCTATAAAACTGCTGCGAGTATTTTTCTTTTAAGCCGCACCATTGGATCTTCATTCAGACTGTATTTAGTGGTGATTGTATTGCAGCGATTCATTTTTGATTCGTATGGAATACCATTCTGGGCCACTGTTTTAATTTCGCTTGGCCTAATCTGGTCATATACGTTTAAGGGGGGCTTGAAAACGATTATCATAACGGATACTTTGCAAACAGTATTCCTTGTATCCTCCGTAATATTGACCATATTCTTTATCTGTAACAGCTTGGATCTGAATATATTTCAGGCCTTCGAAACGATAAAGAACAGTGGTTATTCCAAAGTATTTTTCTATGAAGATTTTATTACCAGTAAATTTCATGTAAGTAAGCAATTACTAGGAGGAATTTTTGTAACCATTACAATGGTTGGTCTAGATCAGGATATGATGCAGAAAAATCTGAGCTGTAAGAATATTGCTGAGGCACAAAAAAACATGTTCACCTTCACCGCAGTATTTGTGATAATTAACATCTTCTTCCTAAGTGTTGGGGCATTACTTTATGTTTACGCCAATAAGTATGGAATTGCGATTCCATTAGATAGCATAACTGGAAAACCACGCACCGACTTTCTTTTTCCTGAAATTGCATTTAATCATTTGTCGGCAATTCCAGCAATTGTTTTTATGTTAGGACTTACAGCAGCAACTTTTGCAACTACAGATTCAGCATTAACAGCTTTAACAACTTCATTTTGTGTTGACTTTTTAAGTTTCTCAAAAAAAGAAGATATTAACTCAGCTTCATCCATTCGCAACCGCCATCTTGTGCATGTAGGATTTTCCTTTCTCATGT
>CANKAT010000139.1 GCA_947479815.1 Sphingobacteriaceae bacterium | reverse complement strand
TATCATCTATATCGATAATGGTATTGAATTTTAATAAGATTTTTAAATTTCTTTCATGAAAATTTTCAGTGTAAACTGTACTAATTCTGTCAAAAAAAAGAGTGGTTCCATAAACACATAAATTAAGAGGGTTCCATGAAAAAAAACAGATAATTATTTCAAAAAAAACTCTTAAAACTAAAAAAAGCTAACCTATGGGCTAGCTTTTAATTATCTAATTAAAAATACTTACACTTTAATTTCAACCTCAACACCACTTGGTAATTCAAGTTTCATTAAGGCATCTACAGTTTTAGAGTTAGAGCTGTAGATATCAAGTAAACGCTTGTAAGCGCATAATTGAAATTGCTCTCTACCCTTTTTGTTCACGTGCGGTGAACGCAAAACTGTAAAAATTCTCTTTTCAGTTGGCAATGGAATTGGCCCACTTACTACTGCACCCGTAGGTTTAACAGTTTTTACGATTTTTTCGGCAGATTTATCTACTAAGTTGTAATCGTAAGATTTTAATTTAATTCTGATTCTTTGGCTCATTATTGTTTGTTTATGGTTAACGTTAGAGCTATTAGTAACGCTAACCGGTTAAATATTTGATTCAAGAACCAGGAACCAAGATTCAAGACGATTAGTCTCTAGTCTTGATTCTTGGCTCTTGATACCTGATTCTTATTATCCGTTCGCTTTCTTACCCTTTACCTTAGCTACAACCTCTTCCTGAACGTTTCTTGGTGCTTCAGCATAGTGGTCAAACTCCATGGTAGAAGTAGCACGACCTGAAGTAATTGTACGTAACTGAGTTACATAACCAAACATTTCTGAAAGTGGCACAGTTGCTTTGATAACCTGAGCACCAGCACGTGTATCCATCCCTAAAAGTTGACCACGACGACGGTTCATATCACCAATCACATCACCCATGTTCTCTTCAGGAGTCAGGATTTCAATCTTCATGATTGGCTCCATCAATACCGGCTTACATTTTGGCAACGCTTCACGGAATGCAGATTTAGCACATATCTCGAAAGACAATGCATCAGAATCGACTGCGTGGAACGACCCATCAATCAAACGAACTTTCATGTCCTGTAAAGGATAGCCTGCAAGAACACCATTAACCATGGCAGCAGCAAAACCTTTCTCTACAGAAGGAATAAATTCACGTGGTATAGAACCACCTGAAATTTCATTCACAAATTGCAATCCAGTTTTACCTTCATCATTTGGTGAAATAATAATCTGAATATCGGCAAATTTACCACGACCACCCGTTTGTTTCTTATACGTTTCACGGTGTTGTGTAGTACCTGTAATTGCTTCTTTATACGAAACTTGCGGAGCACCCTGATTTACCTCAACTTTGAATTCACGTCTCAAACGGTCAATCAAAATATCCAAGTGAAGCTCACCCATACCTGAAATAACGGTCTGGCCAGTTTCTTCATCAGTTTGCACGCGGAATGTAGGATCTTCTTCAGCCAATTTACCTAAGCCAATTCCTAATTTATCAACGTCGGCTTGAGTTTTAGGTTCAATTGCCAAACCGATAACAGGCTCTGGAAAATTCATTGACTCCAATACAATTGGATGCTTCTCATCACAAAGTGTATCTCCTGTTTTGATATCCTTAAATCCAACTACCGCAGCAATATCTCCTGCTCCAACATTCGGAATAGGGTTTTGCTTGTTAGCATGCATCTGAAAGATACGAGAGATACGCTCTTTATTGTCGGAACGCATATTATGAACATAGGAACCTGCTTCCAGATTTCCTGAGTATACACGAATAAAACATAAACGACCTACGAAAGGGTCAGTCGCAATTTTAAATGCTAAAGCTGCAAACGGTTCTTTTTCACTTGGCTTACGCATAACTTCTAATCCAGTATCAGGGTTAGTACCCACAATACCTTCAACATCCATTGGAGATGGCAATAATTCCATCACATAATCAAGCATGGTTTGAACACCTTTATTCTTGAATGATGAACCACATACCATTGGTACGATCTTGGCATCAAGAACCGCTTTACGCAGTGCATCAAGTACTTCACGCTCTGTTATTGTTTCAGGAGCATCGAAGAATTTCTCCATTAAGCTTTCATCATACTCAGCAACTGATTCAAGCAATTTTTCTCTCCATTCAGTAGCTTCCTCAACCAAATCATCAGGAATTGGAATCTCAGTAAAGGTCATTCCTTTATCGTGCTCATTCCAAACAATCCCACGGAAGTTGATTAGATCAACTACACCTTTAAATGAATCTTCAGAACCAATTGGTAATTGCAAAGGAACAGCATTGCTTCCAAGCATATCCTTAACCTGTTTAACAACTTTTAAGAAATCAGCACCTGAACGGTCCATCTTATTAACGAATCCAATACGTGGAACGCTATAATTGTTAGCTAAACGCCAGTTAGTTTCTGATTGTGGCTCAACACCATCAACCGCTGAGAAAAGGAATACCAATCCGTCTAACACACGTAATGAACGATTTACCTCAACGGTAAAATCTACGTGCCCAGGAGTATCAATAACGTTGATATGATACGTATCACCTCTGTATTTCCAGTTTACTGTTGTTGCTGCAGAAGTAATGGTAATACCACGCTCCTGCTCTTGCGCCATCCAATCCATGGTTGCTGCACCATCGTGCACCTCACCAATTTTATGGCTTACTCCTGAATAATAAAGGATACGCTCCGTTGTAGTGGTTTTACCCGCATCAATGTGGGCAGCGATACCGATATTTCTTGTATATTTTAAGTCTCTTGACATTGTATTATTTCCTGATTAGAATCTAAAATGAGAGAATGCTTTGTTAGCTTCTGCCATTTTGTGCGTATCTTCTTTCTTCTTAACTGCTGCACCTTCACCCTTGGAAGCTGAAATGATTTCACCTGCTAATTTCTCAGTCATAGTTTTTTCACCACGCTTACGGGAATAGTTGATCAACCACTTCATTCCTAAAGCAATTTTACGCTCAGGACGAACTTCAGTAGGAACCTGGAAGTTTGCACCACCTACACGGCGAGATTTAACCTCAACAGCAGGCATTACATTATTCAGGGCCTTTTTCCAAGACTCTAATCCGTTTTCACTTGTTTTTTTCTCTACTAACTCAACTGCATCGTAGAAAATAGAGTATGCGATAGATTTTTTACCGTCATACATCATATTATTTACAAACCTAGTCACCATTACGTCGTTAAACTTTGGATCAGGCAGTAAGATTCTCTTTTTTGGTTTTGACTTTCTCATGTTGCTTTCCTCCGTTTAATTATTTCTTTTTACCTTTTGCACCCTCTGCTACTTGTCCTGGCTTCGGTTTCTTAGTTCCGTATTTAGAACGACGTTGGTTACGACCGGCTACGCCAGAAGTATCTAAAGCTCCACGAATGATGTGATAACGCACACCAGGTAAATCTTTAACACGACCACCACGTATTAAAACGATGGAGTGTTCTTGCAAGTTGTGACCTTCACCCGGAATATAAGCATTCACTTCTTTTCCGTTTGTTAAGCGCACACGTGCAACTTTACGCATTGCTGAGTTTGGTTTTTTAGGGGTAGTGGTATACACACGTGTGCACACTCCTCTTCGCTGTGGACAGCTGTCCAACGCTGGCGACTTACTCTTGTCAACCAGAGCTACTCTACCTTTTCTAACTAATTGTTGGATAGTAGGCATTTTTTCCTTTTAGTGTTTAAATATTTATCATCCCTGCAGCATCGCTTTTTACAGCTTTCATTTAGGGACTGCAAAAGTAGGAAGTTTATTTTGATTTTCAAGGGCTTGAATCAGAAAAAATTGAAATTAATGCGATTTTGATCTGATCCTTTCTTTTTTTGTCTTTGAGGCGATAGGCTACCTACCAAATTGAACAAGTTGTCAGAGAAGACCCCTTTTTATATTGGTAATGCTTACAGGTATGCTTTGGCCTTACTAATTAATAAAAAAGTTTGC
>CANKAT010000138.1 GCA_947479815.1 Sphingobacteriaceae bacterium | reverse complement strand
GCCTTTTTTTAATTCCTTGCCACTCGAGCAATTCGGATTGAAATTTATCTATCCAGAAATTGCAGCTGCTCATCCCTTTGATGGAGGTACAGAAGCTGTTTTAAAGGGTTCCGTAGAACAAACAGCCAATAGTCTCGGAATTGACAGAGAATCTTATTCTGAACTTTTGGCGCCTTTAGTTAAACAATGGCCTGATTTAGCCTACGATATACTTGCGCCACTTCATTTTCCAAAATATCCTTTAGATTTAGTATCCTTTGGTTTGAATGCCCTTAAATCTGCTTCATCATTAGCTAAAAGGTTTAAAACTAAAGAAGCAAAAGGACTTTGGGCGGGTATGGCAGCACATTCTATGCAAGCTTTAACTAACAGTACTTCTGCAGCAGCCGGACTGGTTCTGCTAGCTACAGGTCATGCAAAAGGTTGGCCTGTACCAAAAGGGGGCTCAAAGAATATTGCACAAGCTCTAGCTTCCTATTTTATTTCATTGGGAGGACAGATTGAGACGGATGTGCAGGTTAGGTCGATGTCTGATATCCCAACATCCCGTACGGTACTATTTGATCTTACCCCAAAACAACTTCTGGAGATTGCTGGTGATCAATTTTCATCTGTTTATACTTGGCAGTTAAAACGCTATCGATATGGAATGGGCGTTTTTAAAATTGACTGGGCTCTAGATGGCCCAATTCCTTTTACTTCTTTAGAATGCCATAATGCCGGAACAGTTCATCTGGGTAATACGTTTGATGAGATAGCCAATGCTGAGCAGATGACTGCACAAGGTAAGCATCCTGAAAAGCCGTTTGTTTTACTTGCACAACAAAGCATCATTGATTCCTCGCGTGCCCCTGAAGGAAAACATACCGCATG
Organism: Sphingobacteriaceae bacterium; assembly: GCA_947479815.1. Lineage (GTDB taxonomy): Bacteria > Bacteroidota > Bacteroidia > Sphingobacteriales > Sphingobacteriaceae > Daejeonella. The sequence continues at coordinate 3,206 of CANKAT010000138.1, read as the reverse complement.
GGCTTATTGTCATGTGCCCAATGGTTCAGAAAAAGATATGTCTGAAGCTATTGAAAATCAAGTGGAACGTTTTGCGCCAGGATTCAGAGAGCTGATACTTGCAAAGCATACAATGAATACCAAAGAGATGGAAGTTTATAATCCTAATTATATTGGCGGTGATATTAATGGTGGTGTGATTGATATGGGTCAGCTTTTTACAAGGCCTGCGCTTCGATCATCACCTTATCGAACATCAGCTAAAGGCATTTATATTTGTTCTTCATCAACCCCTCCTGGAGGAGGAGTACATGGTATGTGCGGTTATCATGCTGCAAAACAAGTACTAATTGATATATTTAATATTAATATTTCATTATAAAAATTATGTCTGAACAAAAAAAGTTTGAAATTCACGAAGACTGGACAGTGGTTATCCTTGGTGCTCTGATCATCATTATTTCATTATTGGGTGTCGTTTTAAAAGTTCCGGTGTTTAACTGGGCGAATGCTACTGAACTATTTCAAAATGTCTTAGGATCTGAAAATCTAAGCTTAATTGCTTTTCAATTCGTATTTGTGCTTCTTGCAGCAATTCTTGGCGCAGTTCTGACAGGTAAATCTGTGAAAAATTTTGCTTTAGGTTTTCCTGTAGTTTATTTGATTACCATTTTTGCTTTGGTATTGGCAGGAAATACGGCTGTAAAATCTGTCAATCTAGAAGCAGTCATCTTTAGCCTGACTTTAGGGCTTATAGTTGGTAATTTTTTTAAACTTCCTGACTGGTTACGGTTATCACTTTCAACCGAATTGTTTGTTAAAATTGGACTTGTTTTACTTGGAACCAGTATCATATTTTCAGATATTTTAAAGGCAGGCTCATTAGGCTTAATTCAGGCCCTTATTGTTGTTTTATCAGTATGGTATTTCGCATTTTGGTTATGTAAAAAACTTAAGATAGATGATGAACTGAGTATGATGATTTCGAGTGCGGTGTCTATTTGTGGAGTATCAGCAGCAATTGCAACCTCTGGAGCGATAAAAGGTGATTCTAAAAAATTATCATATGTGATCTCAATGGTTTTAATCACAGCAATACCAATGATGATTTTTATGCCGATCGTAGCTAAATATTATGGCTTATCTGAAGAAGTTACAGGCGCATGGCTAGGGGGGAGCATTGATACAACAGGGGCAGTAGTGGCATCTGGCTCATTAGTTGGTGAAACAGCCCTGAAGATAAGTACCATTGTGAAATTTTCTCAGAATGTACTTCTGGGTTTGGCTGCTTTTGCGATATCTATTTACTGGTCTTACAAAAAGAATCCTGTAGCAGGTGAAATTGCTGCCAAACCTACATTGAAAGTTATTTGGGATAGATTTCCAAAGTTTGTACTTGGATTTATTGCAGCATCACTTGTTTTTTCATTTTTGTTGAGTCAAGATTCGATAAGTACAATAAAAGGCAGTCTTAAAAACTTACAAGGTTTATGGTTTGCATTGGCATTTACCAGTATTGGACTGGAAACCAATTTTGCCGATTTGTTTTCTAAACAGAGTAAAAAGCCATTTTATGCGTTTCTGATTGCACAGGGGTTCAATGTCATCGTAACTTTAATCATTGCTATTTTATTGTTTGGATAGTAAGCCACATGAGTACTATTTTTGGCATCCCGACATAATATTTTGAAACCTGAAAGACGCTTACTCTTAAGAGAAGATTGAATTGTAAGAGGTTATTTTAGCATGTTCAAGATAGAATACTCCTGATCAATAAAAAATTATTTAATGGTATGTCCAAAGAAAATATATGCTAGGAATATCGCAGCAATCAGACCAAAAATATCGGCTATCAATCCGCAAATAATGGCATATCTTGGTTTTTTAATACCTACTGAACCAAAGTATACTGCAAGAACATAAAAAGTAGTTTCTGAAGATCCCTGAATGATACTTGCCAGTCTGCCCTGAAATGAATCAGCACCATAGGTTTTCATAACATCAACCATTAATCCTCTGGCACCTCCGCCGCTTAGTGTTTTCATTAATCCTACTGGTAAAGCTGGAACAAACGACGTATCAAGTCCAAATAAAGCTATAACTGAACCAATAGCATTAACTACATAATCCATGCAACCGGTTGTACGAAAAGTACTTATGGCAACAAGTATTGCAATAAGAAATGGTATGATCATAATTGAGGTACTGAAACCTTCTTTTGCTCCATCTATAAAGGCTTCATACACATTCACCTTTTTTGATGCGCCATAAGCAATAAACAGAGTAATGATTGAAAAAATAATTATACCACCTAAAAGACCAGCATATACCTGAATCTGTTCTGGTGGAAGAGAGCCAAGCCAAAAATACAGTCCAGACATTAATGCAATGAAACCACCAAAGAAAATGAGTATTGGAAGCTGAAAGAGATTGATCTTTTGGTAGATAGCTACCGCGATCATTCCCGCTAAGAATGAAATGAAAGTACCAATCAGGCAGGGAATGAATACATCTGCAGGGTTAGCCGCACCATTAGCCATTCTTAAAGCAATAACTCCGGTAGGTATCAATGTAATTCCTGCGGTATTAAGAACTAGGAACATGATCTGCGCATTACTAGCTGTATCTTTCTGGGGGTTTAATTCCTGTAATTCCTGCATGGCCTTTAAACCAACCGGTGTTGCAGCATTATCTAAGCCCAGCATATTTGCTGAAAAGTTCATGATAATAGATCCATTTGCAGGATGGTTTTTTGGAACTTCAGGAAACAATCTACTGAAAAATGGATTTACACCACGAGCAAAAAGTGTGATCATACCTGCACGTTCACCGATCTTCATTATACCTAACCAGAAGGTCATGATTCCAATCAGCCCTATGGAGATCTCAGCACCTGTCTTTGCACTGTCAAACATTCCGTTGATCACATTATTAAAAATGCTGGTATCTCCAAATACGATAAGCTTTACTAAAGCCACAACAAATGCAATTACAAAAAAGCCAATCCAGATGTAGTTTAATGCCATTTTTTTTATGAGTTATCTGTTATCTGTTATCAGTTATCTGTTATCTGTTGTCTGTTATCAGTTATCACCCGATAGCTATCGGGTTGTCAGTTGTCTGAAGTATAAAAAAAGGAGAAAATTTCAATTAGCACTAAAAAGTCTTTGTTCTTTGCTCCTGGTTCTTGGTTCTTGGTTCTGTTATCTGTTGTCAGTTATCTGTTG
>CANKAT010000137.1 GCA_947479815.1 Sphingobacteriaceae bacterium | reverse complement strand
TAGACCACTTAAGAGAAGGTGATGTTCTTCATGTACATTCAATAGACCGATTGGCAAGAAATCTACTGGATCTTCAGAATATCGTTAAGCAGTTAAATGCAAAAGGTGTATCAATAATATTTCATAAAGAACTGCTTGAATTTAATGCTAATAAAGATGCGGATAACATGAAAGCTTCCATGCAAACATTAACCTTGCAATTACTTGGTGCTTTTGCTCAATTTGAAAGATCATTAATTAAGAATAGACAAGCGGAAGGAATAGCCAATGCTAAAGCTAAAGGGATTAAATTGGGCGCTCCTTCTAAAATATCAGAAACAGATAAACTAGAAGTTATTAAATTATGCTCAGTAAAGAAGCATGATAAAAAAGCAATTGCTTTACAGTATGGAATATCCGTACCTTTAATTTATAAGATATTGGCAACTGTTGAAGCTTAAAAAAGATTCTAGTCCACTATCAATAGAGCTTATCAGTTAGGATATTTTTTAAATGTTGAACCAGCATGAAAACACGACAGCACACTTAATTATCCATAATCTCCTGTCGTGTTGTAACTTATTGATTTAGTTGGTAATATATAGTAAAATCAATACTTGTAGACCAACCAAATGCGCTGCTTAAATAAAATCTTATAAAGATAATCCAGAATACCTCATTGTGTTGAAATTTGTTCCAAAAGGGATTTGGACTAGACTATGGACTAGCCCCTAAAGATAGGTAGTCCTTGCAACCCTTGATAATGGTGGTGTGCAGAGGAGGACTACCCGTACTAGTCGGTTTTTGCTAAAAATAGTAGTACCTATACTGCTATTCTTAATTATATTTTTTTATAAAAAGAGACTAGTACAGGTAGTCCAAACGCCACAACCCACGTCACCATTGACACACAGAGGACTAGGGGTGTCGTCAACCCCTAGTCCAAGGTCTAGTACGGTAGTCCTATTTCTTGACCCAGACAGACTTACGAGTTTTATCTGTCTTTTTTTGTATAGATTTATAGCCCAAAGTCTTCATTACATTCTGAACCTTTATTTCAGATGCACGATCGTGGTATTTAGTTTCTATACTCAAACAGTTATTCAGAATATTTGCTGTCGTAAAAAATGCATCCCTATCACTAAGAGGAATAACCCATTCTGCAATTAAATCATGCCATGGTTCTTTCATCTCATATTGGTCTAGTTCTACTTTTGCTAACGCCTCAGCATCTCTCCAGCAAAGCTCGTTGTTGTTTTCAGCATAGATAACAAGACTTTCAGCCCATAATTGTAAACGGTCACGCTTTATAGCAAGGATATCTGCTTCCCCAACAGTGATAGGCAGGAATCGTCTATTGCCAGTTGAGTCCCCAAGAAAAGCCTCTTGATTGGTAGTACCAATAAATATTGCTCTTCTTTGGTATTCACTGGCAAATTCAACATACTTAGCCACCCATTTCTCTTTTCTTCGAGTAATAAATGCTTTGATAGATTCCACATCCACTTTCCTTAGACCCCTAAGTTCAGGTAATTCGGCTAACAACGTACCTCGAAGTTTCCTAGATATATCTGCATCTTTTTCATCGAGAGAAATTTCTGTAAATGTATCCTGATTTTCCAGTAGTGCTGAAATAGCACTAGATTTACCGACCCCTTGTTGTCCTACAAATATTGGAGCCATATCTGCTTGACACCCAGGTTCCAAAATACGACCCACCACAGCAGTAAACATATACTTTGCCACTGCTCGTGCATAGGCGCTATCGGATGTGCCCATATATTGAGAGAAGTATTTTTCTACCCGAGGAATGCCATCCCATTCGAGACTGTTAATCCAATCTTGTGCTGAATCATACTTGTTTTTAACTGCAACAACTTTGACTGCAGTAGCAATCATGTTATCCCCAATTTCATGAAAACCCAGTTTTGGCAAATGCATTCTTAATTCAGCATAATCAGTATCAGAAAACTTAATAAACTTACCATCACCCCAATCAATATTGATTTGTTCAGTAAATTCATCTAATCGAATTTCCAGTTTACAAAAATCTCTATCCTGAAGGGCATTAACAATATTATTAAGAGTTGCCAGATATTTACCATTACCATCTTTAATTAAGACAGTAGATTTCGAATCATTATTCAGCGAATGTAGGTAATATATTTGACCGCCATGTGCAAAACTATTAATTAATGGTTTTTTACCTTCATTAGCATAGAAAATTGCAGTTGAATGACCATAGCCCTTTCCTTCAATGGGGTCAGCTAAAGACTTGCCATCATATAAAGTATAATTTTTAATGACTTCACTTACAGTGACAATACCAATATTCGTATCTGTGAATTCGAGTGGAAACTCGCCATATAGTCTTTCAAAATCATCATAAACAATCCTTTCTACTATATATTTGGCACGTGATGGTTCTAACCCTTGATGGTGAATTTCATCAACCTTTATACCAACCCATTGTTTTTGTTTGTCTATTGATTCTGCTTTGATTGCAACTTTAGCGTCTGCAATCATTCTACTTAATGTTATTTGTTCAATCTCAGTCAAATCTACAAGAGAAGTAGTATCCAAAAAATTGCCATCAACAAATTTTATCTCTTGTGGAATATATTCTAGGTTTTTGCTATCTACAATAACTGGTTTACCAACAAAATCTAAGCGTTCTGGACTATACACCGTTAAATCAAATAAAGATTTCGTCAGCATTGAGCCATTAGCAGTTAAGTCAATAAAGCCATATCCAGCCAACCATAATTTATTAAACAATGTTCTTGAATACCTAGGTATATCTAAAGCTTCATTTGCCACTATATAAATATGGTATCCACACTCAGAATTAATTTCAGGAGAACTCTTTGCTTTGACTGAGGCTGAAATAGAATTCTTAATAATATAAGCACTTTTTTTAATAGCAGGATGTATCTCACTCAAAACTTCCATCAATTTATCTGCAGGCATGTACACAGAATTTTTACTAGGGTCATAATCAATCATCAAAATTCCAGCACTTTCAGCGAAATGAAAATTAGCTTTTGTTCTACCAAGAATTGACAGCTTCAGGTTCTGGTGATTTGATAATGATATAGTGACTTCGTCATCAAATTCATCACCATACATTCCATAACCAAAAGCAGTAGATGAGTCGACATCCTTTAATAAGTCTGCAAATTCAGATACCGTTACCTTTAAACGTTCAGCAATTCCTTTAACAAGATTTGCTGCAGGCGTTTTAATAATATTACCTTCAGCATCTATGTCGTATGTTTTAGCTAAATACTTTGAATGACCTGTATTAGTAAATTTGGTAATTCCAATTAAACTATGTTCAGTTGAAAATTGTTTTAATTGGTTGCAACTATCTATCTTGGAGGTTTGGAATTCTTCAAGATTTGCTGGTTGGTATGCATCTACATAATCAACAAGTTTGCTGAAGTTTGTTACTTGTAAGTTAATTTTGGGTATCATTTTTCTTTCCTTGAACCAAAACTTCTCTTGGAAAAAACTAATAAATAGGAATGTTAAATTACCTAATATTAGCTAGAGCTTCCAACGAGGCTCTGGTTCTTTTATCTTTTTTCTTTGCAAAGCGCATCACGTAAATCTCATAATATAAGTAAGTTTGTTGCTATGGCATCCACCATAGCGCTGCTTGAAGCCTTAGAACTCGACTAAACAATCAGCTATCATCGTAATTGGTGTGTTAATAAACTCTATTCATATTGCTCCAGTTCTTTAATTCTTAAGTAAACCAAGATTTCTTCTTGATCATCTTCATCAATGTAGGCAGTTTCAAAATCCTCATTGTTCAACCTAGTTAAAAATCCTACTTGGAAGCAAGAATCCCATTTAGAAATAAACATCTCTTTTAAGTGATCGCCTCCAATACAGATCATGTCGTAGATGCTGATAGGTTTTGCATATTCAGTTGCTGTGGCTGTTATCTCAAGCAATTTACGGTTGAATGCGATTCTTAGCATGTTGAGTTCGTCAAAATGACTTATATCATCGATAGGAGAATACTCATGCCAATGAATCACACTTTCTGGATTAGACATTTTCATTAGAAAGACCCTCTACGATTAGCAACACATGCTTCCATCCACTCTTGTACCTCAGACTCTAGAAATGCGATTGATCTAGCG
>CANKAT010000136.1 GCA_947479815.1 Sphingobacteriaceae bacterium | reverse complement strand
GAAAAGGCTCGCCGACTGGATATCGACGAAAAGGTTTACTATGAGGTAATTCGTCAAAAGACTGCTTCCCTAATTGCTTCATGCTGTGCATGCGGTGCCGCTTCTGCCGGTGCCAATGAAGAGATAGTCGAGAAAATGCGACTTTTTGGTGAAAAGGTGGGCATCGCCTTCCAGATCAAAGATGACCTGTTCGACTTTGGGACTGATGATATTGGGAAACCATTGGGAATTGATATCAAGGAGAAAAAAATTACCTTACCCTTAATTTATGCCTTGAATAAGTCAGGAAGTGCTGAAAAGAAGAGAATTATCAATCTGGTTAAGAATCATAATGAGGAATCTGAAAAGGTTTCTGAAATTATCAATTTTGTTCGCAATAGCGGAGGGATGGATTATGCCAGATCTCAGATGGAGATGTATCAAAATGAAGCCTTTGCTATCTTAAATGAATTTCCGGAACACGAATCACGAAAGGCCCTCGAGAAACTGGTCCGATTTACCACTGAACGTAAAAAATAAAAATGGCTAACGAATACCTGTTTTTTGCCAGCTTTCTGCTGTTTATTGTCCTGATGCTTTCTATTGACCTCGGACTGTTTAATAAAAAGGCCCATAAAGTAAGTATGAAAGAAGCTGCTGTGATGAGCTTTATCTGGGTAAGCTTTGCACTGGGTTTTTACTTTTTACTGATTACCAATGGAGAGCTTTTGCATGGGATCAGCAATTTTACACAACTGCAGGAGTTTACCACTAGCAATCTTCACAATATCAGGCTTAATCCCAATAATTATGCAGAAAGCCTAACTATCTATAATCAGAATCTGGGATTGGAGTTTATCACGGGTTATGTCATTGAATATGCGCTTTCGGTAGATAATATCTTTGTGATGGTGCTGATTTTCACCGCTTTTAATGTGGATGAGAAATACTACCACCGGGTACTTTTCTGGGGTATCATTGGTGCGGTATTCATGCGATTTATGTTCATTTTTCTGGGTTCTACGCTGATTAATGAATTTGGCTGGATTATGTACATTTTTGGGGCCTTCCTGATCTATACCGGAATTGGGATGTTCGTCAGCAAAGACGAGGAGGAGGAGATTGATACAGAGAATCATAAGGTGGTTCGTTTTGCTTCCAAACACTTTGCTGTATACCCTGAGTACGTAGGGAATAAGTTTTTTATCAAGGTAGACGGTGCCAAGATGGTGACCCCACTATTTATTGTGCTACTGATTGTAGAGTTCACTGACCTGATCTTTGCGGTAGATTCAATTCCGGCCATCTTTGCAGTAACCAAAGACCCTTACATTGTATTCTTCTCTAATATTTTTGCCATCCTGGGATTACGTTCTATGTTCTTCCTCTTGGTTAATGTGATTCATAAATTTCATTTCTTGAAGATAGGATTAGCCTTTCTGCTGGTCTTTATCGGTGCAAAAATGCTGGCACACCATTGGCTGACCCTATGGGGTTTTTCAACCATGCATTCTTTGTTTGTGATATTGTTGATTCTTACCACGAGCATTGTGGCTTCATTGGTGTTTCCTAAGAAGGAGAGTTGAGTTTTCGGTTATCAGTTATCAGTTATCAGTTGTCAGTTGTCTGAGGGCGGAAGTAGGAGGTAGGAAGTCTGAGGTCGGAAGTCTGAGCATACAGGACTTATAACTTATAACTTATTACTTATAACTTATTACCTAAAACCTTACAACAACTTCAATATCTCATCCACATAGGCCCTGTCATTTGCTAGGCGTGGTACTTTATGCTGACCACCCAATTTACCGCGACCTTTCATCCATTCATAGAAGGTTCCATCGGGGGCCAAGTGGACTAGTGGGCGGCCTAGAGCCATATCTTTATAACGCTTGGCATCATAATCTGAGTTGATTTCGCGCAGGGTTTGATCCATCAGATCGACGAAGCGCTCAAGGTCATCTGGTTTTTTCTCAAACTCAATGATCCATTCATGGCCTCCGGCTTCATTGTTATGGAAATAAATCGGACATGCAGTATAGTCGCGGATGATTGCTCCTGTATCTTTGCAAGCTTTGGTAAGTCCTTTCTCTGCATTATCAATGATGAGTTCCTCGCCAAAGGCATTGATGAAATGTTTAGTGCGGCCGGTAATCTGTATGCGGTGTGGGGATAGTGAAGTGAATTTTATGGTATCACCAATCATATAGCGCCATAAACCGGCATTGGTTGAGATGATGAGCGCATAGTTTTTATGGAGCTCAACTTCGTCAAGTCGTAGCGTTTTAGGATTTTCCTTATGCAGGTCTTCCATCGGAAGGAACTCATAGTAAATACCATAATCGAGCATCAAGAGCATCTCTTCTGAGTCGGATTGATCTTGTATCCCAAAGAAACCCTCGGATGCATTATAAGTTTCCAGATAATACATATCATTAGAAGGAATCAGCTTTTTAAACTGTTCCCGGTAAGGGTTAAAGTTTACTGCTCCATGGAAATAAAATTCCAAATTTGGCCATACTTCAAGTAGGTTGTCTTTGCCCGTAATTTCCAAAATTCGTTTGGCAAGTACGATGTTCCAAGTTGGTACTCCCGAAATATTGGTAACATTCACATCGATAGTTGCCTGGGCCATTTTCTCGACCTTTTCTTCGAAGTTATCCATTAAAGCGATTGACATATCCGGAGTACGGTAGAACTCGGCCCAGAATGGCAAGTTCTTAATCAGCACGGCCGAAAGGTCGCCGAAGCAGGAATCAGCATTCAGCTGATTAATTTGATGACTACCACCCAAGACTAGGCATTTCCCTGTAAATATTCGGGTATCTGGGCGGTTATTGCAATACATCGAAAGCAGGTCTTTGCCGCCTTTAAAATGGCATTCCTCTAGTGATTCTTCACTCACCGGAATAAATTTACTTCGATCGTTGGTGGTACCTGATGATTTAGCGAACCATTTTATTTCTGAAGGCCAGAGTACATTCTGTTCGCCACTCAGCATTTTTTCTATGTAGGGCTTAAGGCTGTCATAGGTCTGGATTGGAACCCGTTCTTTGAACTGTTCCTGGTTAAAAATTGACTCATAACCATACATTTTTCCCCATTCCGTTTGTTGCGCGGTAGCTATTAAATTCTGGAACCACTCATCCTGAACATCATGTGGATATTTTATGAAAAGCTCGATCTGGTGCATCCGCTTTTTCATAATCCAGGTAAAAATGGAATTTACTAGTGTCATTTTTTTCAGGCTGTATTAGCGGGTCAGGATTTTCTTTTTTCGTAGTTCAAAGTTCTGGCCAAGATAGAATTTTTTAGCCATTTCATTGTTAGCGATCTCCTGTGGAGTGCCGGTCAGCATGATCTTTCCTTCTGCCAAAAGGTAGGCTCTATCTGTTATGGAAAGGGTTTCTTGCACATTATGATCGGTAATTAGGATACCAATATTGCGCAGTTTAAGTTTAGCTACAATACTTTGGATCTCTTCAACCGCAATGGGGTCAACTCCTGCAAAGGGTTCATCTAGGAGAATGAAATTGGGATCTGCTGCAAGCGCTCTTGAGATCTCGGTTCTGCGTCGCTCACCACCCGATAATAGGTCGCCACGATTTTTTCGCACCTTATGCAGACTGAATTCATCAATCAGCTCTTCAAGTTTATGCTTTTGCTCCTCTTTGCTTAGTTTCGACATTTCAAGCACCGCTTTGATATTGTCTTCAACCGTTAATTTCCTGAACACTGAAGCCTCCTGTGCCAGGTAGCCGATCCCTTTCTGTGCTCTTCGGTACATGGCATCTTCGGTAATGTTCTGGTCATCCAAATAAACATGGCCTTCATTGGGTTTGATCAACCCTACAATCATGTAAAAGGAGGTTGTTTTACCTGCCCCATTTGGCCCCAGCAAACCAACAATCTCTCCTTGCGAAACATGGAACGAAACATTATTTACAACGGTTCGCTGCTTATATTTTTTGACGAGGTTCTCTGCTCTAAGTATCATTCGTTTAGGATTGGAAGAGACGCTCGTATTCCCTTGATGTTCAGTTGTATCGCTCGTTTCTCTTTCCATACGTTTTCTTCAATAGTATAACAAATGTCAAATGGTGCGCCAGAATTGATCATAGGAAGAAATTCACCTAAGTCAAACCCAATGCAATTATAATAGTTCTGGTCATTCTGGTGTACATTCATT
>CANKAT010000135.1 GCA_947479815.1 Sphingobacteriaceae bacterium | reverse complement strand
GAATCTTTCATAGCATCAGGCGCAGCGGTAGCGTTTTGGTTCTTTTTTGCTACAGAAAAAGAACTAGGCCCCCGCGGCTATGAGCGGAATGAAATTATAAAATGCTTGGTGGGTACCACCAAGCACCAGAAAATTTGCTTTTGCATTTGGTCGGAGGGGACTCCTTTGGAGCAAAGAATATTTGATACTTTTTTCTTGATGAAAAAGTATCCAAATACCGAATCGCCCTTCAGCGATGAGACCATGAAAGCCATTCAAAAACAGTAAAAAATCCTGAATACATCAAGAAATGATTAGGATTATTACTAATTTTCAAAATAATTACTGATTTAAACAATTCAAGATCATTTAAATAAACCATGCATAGCCCAAAACTATATCTTTCATTAGCCATAACCCTATTTTTAACATTAACCATTGCTTTTGCGCAAAAAACCTCGCCCTTAAACCAAAAAATTATAGTTATCGATCCCGGACATGGAGGATCAGCTGCTACAGACAGTTACCGTCAGGGTCCAACAGGAGAACGTGAAGAATGGATTGATCTCAGAGTAGGATTGTTACTCAAGGAAATGCTGGAAGAAAAAGGGGCAAAAGTATTCATGACCAGAAGTACTGACGTTACATTTCCATTAGCCGACCGCTCAAAAATGGCGATTGATAATAAAGCTGATTTCTTTGTTTCGATACACCATAATGCTACAGCAGACCCATCCGTAAATTTCCCGATTATCTATTTTCACGGATTATCCTCCTCGAACAAGGCAGGTGTTGCCTTTGGAAAGCAACTTGCAAAAAACCTAGCCAAATACATGTATAAATCAAAAACTCAGGTAAGTGTTGTTTCTGACTTTACCATCTTTTCAGGAGCCGGAGCATCTGTATTACGAGGAACATACGGCATTCCAGGAGTGTTGGCTGAAGCCTCATTCTTCACAAACCTGCAGGAAGAAGCCCGTTTAAAAGAAAAAGAACATAACTACAATGAAGCCATGGCTTATGCCTTGAGCATTGAGAATTTTTTCAAAGGCACAATCCCCCAAATAAGCCCAAAAATAGCATCCGACTTTCCACCGCAATTTGCTACCCTTCAGGAAGCAGAACGTATGAGTCCGCTTGCAAAACGTTGGCTACAAGACTTTACCGAAGCCAAAGAGTTAATGAAAAGTAAGGATAAAAAAGCCCTTCAAAAAGCTTACGATCTTTTCACACAATCAGCAAGATCATTCCCCGACTCTTATGTTGCAGCCCAATGCCATAAATACAGAGTAATTTTATTAAAAAAACTCGGAAAGCCGGATGAGGCAATGCAGGAAGAGAAAAGAGTGAGTGAATTCTTCCCTGATTAAATCAGGATAGTTCAGGCTCACAACCGGAATATCAATACCCAAATACATTCGGGACTTGCTGCAAATCCTTATTGAGGTCAAGTAAAAATCCATTAATAACGGCAAATTCAGGTTTACCTTGTCTAATTAATAGGAACTGAGCCTGCTGACCAATACCTGCTGCTTTAAGTGGTCCGATTTCATTATTAGTCAAGTTTAGAAGCCTGTTGCTCAGCGGACCAGAAGGAGATTTAGCATCCATCCATTTCACGAATAAATATCCTTCCTTAATCAATTGAAACTCTTCTTCCTGAGTTAATTTATCCCATTCACTTTTTAGAAGCGATTTAACTTTTCCAGGAATCAAACTGAATTGAGAAGCTTCAATTTCATCATGACCATAACTAAGCTCCAGATCACCAAGCTCCTCTATTTGTCCGTTGTAAGACATACTTGCAAAAGTTGGCCCCTTAAGCTGTGTTAGGTTAATGCCAAGATTGGTTCTGAAAGATATACCCTCTTTATTAATACTTACATTCCTAACCACCAAATCATACAATGACCTGCTGTTTTCAGGGATCGATTCAAAATTTGCAAGACTCTGACTGGTATAAGACTTTTTGGCAATTGACTCTAAAGCCGTTAAAAGCGCATAAAAATTTATTTTCCGGATGTATTGTTTCTCAGGATCGGCTTTAAAACCTCCTGATTCTATAAGAATAGTGGATATTCCCATGGCCTGAAAGGTATCTCCAAAACAACGTGGATCAAAGGCATCATCGTATTTAGCAATACTTCCAGGAATTTTAGTCTGAAGCGCCTCATTCATGGTCAGGATCAACTGGGTAGCTATTTTCCTGCTTTCATTCATATCTTTTGGATAATTATAGGCTGGAGCAAGAAATGAGATTGTGGCCAATTTATCGGTACGACCAGCTGCATAAAGCGTACTTTGATCATGCAAGTTAAAACCAATTTCAGGCTGGATCTTTTTGGCAATCTCCATTAAGGCCCTTCCCTCAGGGGAAACCAGCAAACGGGCATCGCGGTTAATATCAATTTCCTGGTCATTTCTTCTCTTCCACTCCTGGGCACCATCTGGATTGAGCATGGGTACGAAATGTAGTTCCAGATTATCCCTAATCACTCTTCGCAAAGGATCAAACTCATCAATTCCAGCTAAAAAATTGAATAAATCGAATAAAGCCATCGTTGCTGTAGATTCATCTCCATGCATTTGCGACCAAAGCAAGACCTTAGTCCTGCCCCGACCATACGTCAAATGATTGATGCTGCGCCCTTTGATCGAACGACCGATCTCTTCAGTAATGAACAATCCTGAATTAATGTTTTTCTGAATCAGTTGCTGGACATCACTATGCTTGACAAAGCGATTTTTTATACTGGCTTCATGATACAGTTCATAATTATCCCATACTCTATCCACATCTTTTTTAACCTGTACAGAATCTTGAGCAGCTACAATTTGAACACTAATGAATAGAAAAGCCGTAAGAAATATATTTTTTGATCGCATGAAATTGAAATGTTAATCTGCTAAAAATACAAAATATACAATTCCTATATTAGCAATGGTTGTTATATTAATCGAGCGTATATAAAATGTTTACAATACTCCTTTCTATAGTATTATCTATCGTACCCTCAGGGTCGCCAGGGTTAAACCATTTGAAGAAAAAGATCAGCTCTGAGCTTACAAAGAATAAAGGAATATTCGCAGTGGCTTATAAAGACCTAAGTTCCGGAGAAGAAATTCTAATCAATGAAAAAATCAGTTTCCATGCTGCAAGCACAATGAAAACGCCGGTTCTGATTGAAGCCTACAAACAAGCCGCTACCGGAAAGTTCAAAATCCAAGATTCTATCCTAGTCAAAAATGAATTTAAAAGTATCGTAGATGGCAGCCTGTATTCGCTTAATTCAAAAGATGATAGTGACGTGGAACTGTACAAAATGGAGGGCAAGAAAGTTAAAATCTATGATCTCCTCTATCTCATGATCATTAAAAGCAGTAATCTAGCTACCAATCTAGTCATTGACCTGGTTGGGGCGAAGAATGTCAACAATACAATGCGGCAAATGGGCGCCAGTGATATTCAGGTTTTACGGGGAGTAGAAGATAACAAAGCTTATCGCAAAGGAATGAATAATACCACTACAGCCTATGACCAGATGTTGATATTTTCGAAAATGGCCAATGGAGAAATTGTAAGTCAGGAGACTTCGGATGAGATGATTAATATCCTGCTCGACCAGAAATTTAACGATAAGATTCCAGCTAAGTTACCGAATAATGTAAAAGTGGCTCATAAAACCGGCTGGATCACGGGTGTAAATCACGATGCTGGTATTATTTTTCTACCCGATGGCAGGAAGTATGTATTGGTTTTGCTTTCAAAGGATCTTGAAGATGATCAAGCAGCTGTTCAGTCGATGGCCAAAATTTCAAAATTGATTTATACCTATTTTGATCGCAAAACTAGAATACGGAGCAGTTTAAATAGGTCTTCGTTTGGGATGATGTAGGGGGCAGGAGGTCTGAGGTAGGAGGTCTGAGGTAGGAAGTAGGAAGTAGGAGGTCTGAGGCAGGAAGTAGGAAGTCTGAGGTAGGAAGTAGGAGGTTAATCGTCAAATTTATTTTTTAGGCGCTATGCACCTGCGTCTTTGCGTCTTTGCGAGAGTCTTTTTTTACCTATACCAAGGACTGAATTTGTGCTTGGTAGATTCAATTATCAAGCTAAAATATCGTCCCGAAACCTGCATAGGGAAGTGCTTGGTGTTACCAAGCATTTATAATTTCTTCCCGCTCATAGCCGCGGGGGCTTAGTTCTTTTTCTGTAGCAAAAAAGAACCATGCCGAGGCGTTACGACGAGACCATGAGCACCTTTAAAAAACAATAAAAAACAGCGAATAACTGCTACCGCTGCGCCTGCTGCTATGGAAAGTTCTGCCCT
>CANKAT010000134.1 GCA_947479815.1 Sphingobacteriaceae bacterium | reverse complement strand
TCTATATTTTAGGTAAAAAATGCCGATAATTGTGAGTGGTCAGGCCTGTTAAAATTTAGTTTCATTAAATTTAATGCTTAACTATCTATTGTTACATTTGATTACAATATTCATCATTAGCTGGGGATTGGCTCAGTTCAATAAACACAAATACGAGCAGCGACGGGGAGTCGCTATTTTTGCGAAATATTTTTCCGGGCTTTCTGCTCGAAAAATCAGCAAAAAACTACGTCACCGCCAATGCCTTCGGCTGCACCGCATGATCACTATTTAGCGACTGGAGCGGTTAAAAATTTGGTTAATTAGATTTAATGCGTCAATATCTGTCGCTATGTTTGATTACAGTATTACTCAATGACTGGAAATTGTTTCCGGTTCTTAAAAAAACGATGAGAAATTTACATGTCAAATTTAGCTTTTGAAAGAGGTTTTGATCACTATCTTTTTAAATTACCTTTGGACATTAACCGATTTTCTGATTAACATCCCGAAGCTCTAGTTTGAAGTAAACTCAGGGAGTACTATCATTGGTTGTTTTTGTGGTTCAGTATTCAGTGTAGAGTTTTACATCGGGAGTCGTTTGCAAAGTTGGCGCCACAGTCTTCAATTGAACAGCCAAACTTGCAATGGCTCCAGCAGTAAAAACATATGGCTGATTAGTTGTCGGATCAGAGCCTATATTCATTGTTGATGAATTAGTTTCATTTTTAGAGTCAAATGTGCCAATTAAAGCACCATTAGTTGAGCCAGCAATCTCAAAAATCATTGCTTGATTCGGGATCGCACCTATTTTTGCTCAACAGTAGGTTGTTTGCAGGACTACTGACCCCCTAGGTGACTTATCAACAATAATCGCAGGTATAAAAGAAATTAAAGCCTTGGTTGTTTTAGCAAAAAAACCCGTTTAATTACCAATACATTAGTAGGTTGAGTGCTTTGTCGTTGTGCATTTTACCGAATAAAGTGCAGTTTCTAACATTAAAAGCTGATACACCGAAGAATTTATAATGTGTCATTCAAGTCCTAGTTACTCTTGGATAGGCGGTATAATAAGTAAAATATTGGCTATAGTCTTTTTATGTTTCTTTAACCGAAGGTGGTATATAAATGAGTCAAACAAAATCCAGTTTAGATATTGATAGCTCTACTAACTTTGGTTGTCATTTAACGTTATCCGCATTGTTAATGCTTAGTATGACAAGCTTATCTTACAGTCCAGTCGCATTGTCAACTGTTGTTAAACAAAAAGATGCCAGTGTCTTTGCAGCTTATACTTTGGTGACAGCCAAAGAAGAGGTGCCGTCCGGATTGTTGGCACGCGCAATTCTTCCAATGGGGGTTAAGTGTCCTTTGCTACAGGAAGGCAACCTAATTAATAATGTACTTAACTGGCACTTTGTTCAGATGACTCAACGTTTGCCACCTGAAAATACTGACTCTGCTTTCCAGTCTGTTATGGTTTGTGAGCATGGTATAACTAAAGGTACCTTAAAAGCGAAGATAGGTAAGCAAGAGATACCTGCCAGATTACCCACTAAAATTAACAAAATCGCAGTATTCGGTGATACCGGTTGCAGAATGCGAAAAGGTGGGGCATACCAACCGTGTGATACTCCTCAAGGTTGGCCTTTATCAAAAATTGCTGAAGGAATAGCTAATCGTGAACCGCAACTCATTATTTTTACCGGCGATTTTTATTACCGGGAATATGCCTGTGATCCAAAGGCTGAAACTTCAAGAAACTGTGCAAGCAGTCCAGGCCCATTAATACCAAAATATGATGTTACTAATGATAAATTGGTGCAGTATCCATTTAAAGACAGTGATTATGGATGGTTGGCTGATGTATTCCTGCCCATGAGAGCCGTATTTTCGGCTGCACCGATGGTTGTCGTTCGTGGTAACCATGAGCTATGCTCACGTGGTGGAAATGGCTTTTTTCTGTTTTTCGACCCGCGTAAGAATACTTCCGGGACCTGTGCCCCTAATTTGGCTGGCAGGGTGACGGATGCACTAACAAAAACGTGGAAAACTGATATAACCATTCGTCCCGGTCGAGTATTAAGTTTAGCAGTGGTAGACTCAGCGATTGGGCAAGATTATGACCCGTATGATTTTAAAGACCCTACCATAGATTATGCTGCACTTTATAAGCAAGGATTTATTGACGCTGATACACTGACATCTAACTCAAGCAATGAGTCATGGCTTTTGGTCCATAAGCCCATTTTTGGCGTGTCTAAAGAACCCGGCTGGAACACAGACTTTTCTCCTCCGCTACCAGGTGAAATGAATTGGTCTTCAGTGCCCTTACAGGTTGCTTCTTATGGGTTGTTAAATCACTACAATCTAATTCTATCTAGCCATGTTCATGCGATTGAGGCAATACAAATTCCAGGTGTGCCACCACAACTTGTCGTAGGCAATGGCGGAACAGAATTGGATGCGCCGCTTCCTTATGACTTGCCTTTAAAAGCCCCCTTGGAATCAGTGAACTATGCTGGTCTACCTGCAATGCCTTATCAGCAAGCTACTTCTAAATGGGCTGATGTAAGGTTTGGATATTCTATTTTATATCCCGGTAAAGCCACCAATAACTGGAAATGGGAGCATTATTCACCTGACTTCACCGCTGGCAAGCTTCCTGGAGCAGAAGTACTTTATGCAACATGTGATCAAACATTTAAACAATTAATCTGCGTTTCGCAAGCTCAATAAATCGATATAAGTAATGTCAGTGTAATATACTAAAACCAGAAATAATGAAAATGCCTTTTTTTAGATGGCTGATAATTGTTATTCTGGTTTTAGCCACTTTTCTTGTTGCTTTATTCTTTAACCAAATATCGGATATCAAGACAACCGAACCAACTAAAACAGTTGAATATTCAGCTGTGTCTCACAAAGTTGCTCAACCAACATTATCAACACTAACGCCTTTACCTTTTAAGCCCGACAAAACTCAAACACAGTCAGAAAGAAATGCCATCGAGTTTGATGAAGAATTCATTGATGATACAGAAATTGAAAAAGAACAGATGGCTATTGCGAATAAATTGATTAATAGCAGTAAAGATGAAGACCGTATAGAAGGCGTTGAACAATTAGGCGCCTATCCTAATACTGAAATGGAAATGATACTCGGGCAATTGCTGGTAACTGACATTAACCCTGATGTTCGAAATGCTGCCATCCTGAGCTTAGGATCAATCGAGATACTTTCCAATATAACTATTAATAACTTGATGAATGCCCTTGAAGATGAAAGTGCAGATGTTCGTTTTAATGCGCTGTCTACACTTCAAAACTCTTTATTGGCAATGGAAAAAGGCTCTGTAAGTTATAAATTAACAATAGATGAGCTGATTGCAAAGACATCTGAACAAACTCTTTCAATAGAGATTCGTGATGCAATCAACGAATTCTTAAATAACCAAAAAGTTGAGTAGTGAAATTGATCAACAGTAGTTTAAAACGACTCGAACTGAGAAAAGGCATTAAAACTAAAGATTTCAAGAAAAAACAAGTGTGTCCCAAATTTTGTGTAAATGACGGTTAATTACTGCGAAGACATCTGCCCTCAAATTGAATAGTAAATCTATTTAGTGCTGGTTTCCAGTTTCGCAGTGGCATAGTCCATTTTTGACTGATATAACTTAACGCTAAATAGAATAACTTTATAACAGCTTCATCATGAGGAAAAGAACCACAGCTCTTGGTGACTTTTCGTAAACTCATATTGACGGACTCAATCGCATTGGTTATGTAGATAAACCGTTGCATATCGAGTGGATAATCGAAAAATGGTGTTATTCATGACCAATTATTACGCGAGGATTTAGCAACGGGGAGTCGCTTTTTTTTGCGGAATATTTTTCAGAACTTCCTGCTCGAAAAATCAGCAAAAAATTACGCGACTGCTAATGCCTTCAGCTGCCCAGATCCATTCCCCCGCGCCTCTCACGTTATACGCCCAACGGAACGCCGCAGGCATCGAACGGGGGGGAGGGCTAGCATCGAGCGTATCACCAATTACGTACAACCCCTCGTTTTTCACTACTCCAGGAGCAGTCATACCTTACCAAAAAGCCCGGCGGTAAGAAATTTGACTGACGGATTCGTATAGCTGCCCTTGATGCTTACAGCCAGCAGTTGAGACCGGCATTTTATAGTCATTTGACTTTGAAAATAATCTTTCCCTGGGTCACGACCGAGCGTTCGGGGTAATGGTAGGCGGTCAATGAGCAGACGCTCTGGCCGACAGCCGTGCCGGTCACATTCATCGTTTCTGGCAAGACCCTGCGCTTGGTGTAGTTTCGCTTCAGATCGGAT
>CANKAT010000133.1 GCA_947479815.1 Sphingobacteriaceae bacterium | reverse complement strand
GTAATACTTCGCTCCAATGAATGGTTGAGGTAATCCTCAAAGGTTTGGGCTAAGGGTATTGTAGCATCGGGGTTTATTTCAACTCGTATAAAATTTTTATCAAAAGCATAATGCAGTTCATACCTTTTTTCAATTTCATTTTTTACTGAATACCTACCTTCAAATTGTTTTTCTGTTAACTCAAAATCAAAATACAAAATCGGTTGCTTTGGTGTTTCCAATTTAAAGCCCCGTATCTGTTCGCCTTTGCTTATACTGTTTCCAATTTGCACAGCTAAAATTGACTTGCCTAAATTAGTGTCGGCAAACAAAATACAGAGTTCACCTTCAAACCAAAATTCACCAAAAAGCATTTGTGGGATAGGTCGGGTTTTTGCCTGTTCAATCCAACGGGTGGCTGTCTTTACTGTAAAGAGTCCTTTACTTTCTTTGGCGTCATTACCTTGCTTTAAAAGTTGTTCAGCTTCGATTTTAATATCCTCTACCCCGATGCCGAATTTATCAAATTCAAACGTTGGGGTAATGATGTTTAAATTTGTATCTTTAACTTGCGAGTTCAAAGAATTATTAGGAGTTGTCATATTTTGATAGCTCCTTTCTTTTTGCCTACCTCGATAGCTTCCAACACTTTGATAAAATCATATCGGATTGAAGAGCCAATTCGCATAAACGGTATTTTCCCTTTATGTCTCCATCGGATTAGAGTTTGAATTGTTACGCCAAGTTTTTTACAAAGCTCCTCTCCTGTTAGGATTTCGAGTTTAGGTTGTAAAATGGGGGATTGAGGTGAAAATTTTTCCAATTCCTCTCGGAACATTTGTCTAATTTCCGGGGTTGTTAATGATGTTAAAAATACATTATCCATGTGTTCAGTTATTTGTGAACACAAAAGAGTATCTATTTTTAAGTGATATTAAGTAATAGTAGCTATGTAGTAGCTACTATTAAGTTAATTGAGGTTATCAATATCATTTTGAATAGCTTTTTGCACATCAGGAAATTCGCTTAAACTATCGCTTACTCTTTTCAATTGTGACTGATTGCCCTTTTTGCGTCCTGCTATAAGGTCATTATATGCTAGTTCAATGTTTTTAGGATTTTTAAATCCCCTATAGAGTTCCGCTACTTCTTTGCTTGTTAGTTTTTCCTTTTTGGCTATGAATAAACAATAGTGTTTCAATGCTAATTCAAAAGCTGATAAATCAGATTCCTTGCTAGGGTTTATTTCGTCAATAGCATCTTTTACCTCATTAAAATGCATACAATAATGCATGTTTAATTCAAATAATCTTTCTAGGCTCCTATAAATATCCTTTTCATCATCTGTGTAATTTTTCATTTTTGAAAGAGGTAGAGTATCCAAATTACGCGATTCGTCAAAAGTATTACCCTGCCACAAATCCATATCTGAATATGACAATGGTATAGGATATAAATCCTCTGTTCTTATTAAAGAAAATAAATT
The DNA here is from genome assembly GCA_947479815.1 of Sphingobacteriaceae bacterium. GTDB lineage: Bacteria > Bacteroidota > Bacteroidia > Sphingobacteriales > Sphingobacteriaceae > Daejeonella. Next base: position 3,209 of record CANKAT010000133.1, on the reverse strand, counting down.
GAATTCGTCCATAAAATTTTGGATGGGCTCTAATTTTTCTTCCATATAAATTATATATTTCTTAAGGTTCTCTTGAGGTATAGTAACTACATTAACCTTTATTTCTTCTAAAACTTCATCCCTTAACTCAACCAATTCTTTCGCCCTATCATTTATAATGTAATTTCTAATATTTATAAATTCCTGTTTTGTAATTTCAGGCAAGACACCCGTTTTTTGAGTTTCTTTTATAAAATATATAAATTTATCTAGAGGGACAATGCGCTCAATTGGGATGGGGTTACGAGCAATTAACTGCTTAAATTTTTCGAATATCATTATTTTACTACTTTAAGTATTATAGGTTCTCCCCATGCTTTAAGCATCACTACCTTTTTGCGGTTCTCGGTTACTTTTACATACCTAGAAAATGATTTGTAGTCTTCATGTCCACTTATTGTCATCACCTCTTCAGCACTCATTCCCTTTTCTAGAGATAAGGTAACAAATGTTTTTCGGGCGGTATGAAAATGAATTAAATCATGTTTAGCGTATGTATTAACCTCCCTTTTTTTACCATAAAATCTAACTATCTCAATAGGCTGATTGATTCCGGCTTTTTTACATAATTCTTTTATATAATAATTTAGGTTTTGATTACTGATTAATGGTAATGGCTTATTCAGGTCATTATACTTTTCTAAGATGGATGCGGATATACTATTTAGTGGAATTGTTAATTCTGTTTTAGTTTTCTTGATAGTCAGCTTGATTAAATTATCTGCTATATGTTCTCTTTTCAATTGTGCTATATCTGAATACCTTAACCCGGTTGCACAAGCAAAACAAAAAATATCCCTTACTTTCCCTAGTCTTTTATTATCAGTTAAATCTTCCTGTAATAGACTGTCAAACTCTTCTTGACTCAATGCGATTACTTCAAGCTTCTCTCTTTTAATGGTAAAATCGCGGTAGCTTTCATTAACCTTAATACCATGCTTTCTAGCATAGCCTAAAAACGTTTTTAAGGTGCTTAAGGCTTTGGCTATGGTGGTATTATTAAGCATAGGACTTATTTCACCGGCTTTATTTTTTTTGGTTCTTTGGATAAGGAAAGTTTGAAATTTTTGAAAGAAACTATAATCAATATTATCAAAAGTTACTTTATTCCTGGTTGCATCCTGATAGGCTTGCAAATGATTTTTTACTGATTTGTAGACTGATAAGCTGCCCTTTTCCCTGATGGCTTCATTTTCGTTTACGTACCTATCTATAAAATCAAATACTAGCCCGGTTGGTTCTTCCTTTTTAGTCTTTGGATTTACTGAATCAATGAATTTTAGTTCATCAATAACCATTTGTGAAGAAAATGGTTTTTTCAGGGCTTCAAACTTATTTTCAATTTCATGTATATTAACTTTTACTTTATCAATTACATCATTAATATCATTGATTTCCAATTCTGTCAATAGTTCATTTACTAAAAGATGCGGGAATAATTTCCGGGCGTCCTTTTGTTGGATGTATTTAGCCCTTTGTTTTTTCTCATCCCAATAATCAGGATATATCAGTTTATCGAGGGCGTATCTTTTACGGATACCGCTAATTGAATAAATTAAACTTATTGGATTTTTACCGCTCTTCCCGGATACGCTCTTCCGTATCTCTACTCTAATTGTACCTATCATGTTTTTTGCCGCTGTTAAAATCTAGCTAAAAATAAACAAAAAAATTTAGTGGTGCAATTAGTGGTGCAGTTTTATTGTTAATCAGATTCAATTCATTATATGCCCCTACAATCCAAAATGACATTTTTGATATATTAAAGACACTTTTGGTATATGCAATTACCCCTAAATATCATAGATTCAAGTCCCACCCTCTCCGCAATCTAAAATCAATAAACCCTATTTTCGATACGTTAATAGGGTTTTTTGTTTCAATAAAATAAATAGGTAGTAGATTAGGTAGTAGATTTAGACTTTAAAAATGTAAAAAGCTATACTAATATTTGTTCTGTACTTTGTCGCTATTGTACAAAACCTAAAAAGGATGCTAATTATTTAGTGTCCTTTTTGATTTAAAATTCCCTTGAGATTGAATTAGTGAATAATAATTGAATAAATAGATTTGAAGGGTACGGGGTTCTATATATCGGGTTTCTTTTCAAATACCTAACATCCCAATTACTACTATCATCACAGCTGTATATACTCACATCAAATTTGGCTGATCCTACCTTAGGTTCATTATTAATTATGTTGCTTTAAAACGGTTTTAATTGGGATGTAATTTGCTTTAAATCTAATGCAGATAATGTTTTGAAATCATCTGGGCGCATTCACATAAAAGAAGGGCAATTCTTTCTGAAGGATTTATTCTAAACAGCTTTATAGACTGTGTAAGCCAATATGTTCATTCCAAGTGAAGGTCGACATAAACTAAAGGAATCATCAAAGAGAGCACGATGTATGTGTGGAAGCTGTACCTCGACACAAGGAGCATAGGATTATCTATAGGGTGTTAAATCAATGGGTGCCTTATTATTATTTCAAGCTGATAATTATTTTATAATTAATAGTATTCCAAAAAAGGTTTAAGATTATCTATTCTATTAATCGAAGAGATATGCTAAAGCCAACGATGCTATTAAAATTATTATTAAAACTCCTATGGAAATGTTATAGCCGTCATCGTTTAATTTATCAGGGATTACGACAATAATTGGGGTAACAATAGTTTTTTCAAGATTTTCGAGATACTCAATAATGTTGCCGTCAGGTATTCCAATTCTGTCAAAAAGTATAAAAGGTTGATCATTCTTACTATTTTTCTTCAATATAAGTACAACCTTGTTTACAAATGCATTTTCAAGCAGCATGGGTGGCTCATTAGAAAATTCTATCAGTAATTTTCCTGTAGGAAGTATTTCCCATTTCCCTATCTTATTTTCACCATTTACGGAAACTATCAGTCGTTTATCCCTTAGAAATGTATATTGATGGGGATTATTAGAGTTGGCATCTAAAAATATCCACTCTTTATCAGCAAATATCTCAACTTGATTTAAGGTTTTGCTTAAAGTTTTTAACCTTGGCAATAAATTGTTTAAATATTCGTGCATTGTAAGCCTTCAGCGTAAATTGAACTAAATTTAGCTAAAACCAAGCGAGTGCTTCCATAAATTTTTAAATTTAATTTAAGAAGGAAACAAGAAAGAAGAAAAGACC
>CANKAT010000132.1 GCA_947479815.1 Sphingobacteriaceae bacterium | reverse complement strand
TTGAAACTGAGCTCAGGTGTTCGAAATGACGGGTGTCACCTTTCCCCTTTCCCCTTTCACCTTTCAGCTTCCTCCTTCCTACTTAACCTCATAAGCCACCACCGTATTCCTAAAAAATGTAGGCACGTAAACGGTTTTTGTAGCTGGGTCGAAGCCGATATCTGCAGTACTTCTTTTTTCTTTGCGAGTATCCATTAACATTTGCTTGGTGCCATCGGCATTAACCTGCCATAAAGCTCCTTCCCAGCAGGAAACGATGAAACTATTGCCTTCTATGTTCTCAATTCCGTCTACTCCGCCTTCCATGCCATCGGCAATTTTAGCTAGCGATTTATCGGCATTAACTTTAAACATTCCGGTTCCGTCGAGCAAGAAAAGTTCATTATTATGGAATAGAACCCCGTTTGGCTGGGTCAGATTTTCGGCAATCAGTTCTGCCTTTTCGTTCACTACTTTATATAATTTCTTCGATAGATATTCAGTTACATAAATTACACCATTCGGGTCAATGCTGATATCATTTAATCCAGTAGCACCTTGAATTGCGATAGTTTTTTCGATTTTGCCACTTGCGATATCAATGACGCTAATATTCCCCAGGTCGGCAACGTATAATTTACTATTATAAATGCCCATCCCTTTTGGTGCATTCATTCCGCTAACCCATTCTGCGGCAATGATCTTTCCATCTAGCCCCACTTTGGCAATAGATCCTTTTCCATCTGCCTTCCAGGGATCTGTTCCATCCACATTGCTTACATACAATATCTGATTTGCTTTATCGAATAAAACAGATTCAGGAACTTTCAGAAGGCTGTCGCTTTCCCATTTTTCTAGGAGTTCATGTTGCTGAACAGTTGCTTTCTGCTCAGTTTCTTTCTCTTTGTTTGGCATATTACAGGCTGTTAAAGCAATTGCTGCAATAAAATATAGCTTTTTCATGTCTTAGTTATTGATTGATCTTAAAGATATAAAAAACAACTAATTTCAGTATAAAAATGGAGTAAATTGATGGGTATTGGCATCTATAAAAATTCTTTCTACGTATATTCCCAAGAAAAATTATCAATGCATTTATAGGTTTAAGGAAGGTTTTCTAGTTTCTGTTGTTGCTTTTTTGATGAAAAAGCTTCATATTTAAAAAGGACGCCAAAGGCAGATCTCCGGTAATCTTATCCGCCTTATTCTGTAACGGATAGTATAAAGAAAATGAAGAGTATAATTATAAGTTTGGTTTTTCTATGGGTATTTTTGTCTTTCACAGACTCCAATGCCCAGGCGCCAACTATCAGCTCATTTTCGCCTACTCAGGGTTCTGTGGGAACGCTGGTGACCATTACTGGGACTGGACTTAATACGCCTGAATCTGTTGAGATTGGAGGGAAAGCGGCATTGGTCATTGCCAGTACCTCCACTTCCATAACGGCTTACGTGATGCCCGGGACAGTTACAGGCTCCATTTCAGTAAAAAATGCTCTTGGTTCAGTTAACAGCTCCGGTAAGTTTACACCTCTCAATACTCCCTATCCCAATACGCAGCAAGGTTCAAAACTGGTTGGTGGGGGTAGTGTCGGTGAAGGCGGACTTGGCAAATCGACGGCCATTAGTGCCGATGGTAATACAGCAATTGTTGGCGGTACTTCTGATAATGCACAGCAGGGGGCAGCATGGATCTATGTTCGGAATAATGGCCTCTGGACTCAGCAGGGACCCAAACTTGTAGGGAGTGGGAATATTGGTCCGGCGCATCAGGGAAAATCTGTAGGTATCAGTGCCGATGGAAATACCGTGGTGATTGGAGGTAATAATGATAATAATGGGATGGGTGCGGTTTGGATTTTTACGAGAAAGAATGGGATATGGACCCAGCAGGGTAATAAGTTAGTTGGGACTGATACCGATGCCACATTTTTGCCGGTTAGTCAGGGTTTTTCGGTTGGGATGAGTGCCGATGGAAATACGGTGATTGTGGGTGGACCTTACGATAGCTCCAGTCGTGGTGCAGCCTGGGTATTTATCAGAAAGGGTACTACCTGGACTCAGGATGGAGGAAAATTATTTGATGATACCAATATAAACGGATCGCAAGGGCAGGGAATTTCTGTGGGATTGAGTGCTGATGGGAATACGGCCATTGTAGGTGCACCTCTAGAGAACTCGCAAGAGGGTGCCGCATATGTTTTTGTGAAGAGTTCTTCTGCCTGGGATAGACTTCCTAAGAAATTGGCGATAACAGATTATGTGAGTACCAAATGGCAGGGAATATCGGTTGCGCTCAGTGCCGATGGATCCAATGCCATTGTTGGCGGCTCTGTTGATGGAAATGCCAGAGGTGCAGCCTGGGTTTTTCAAAAGAATGGTGCAGAATGGATTCGCAAAGGTTTGAAAATGGTGGGTACTGGAAGCTCGGCAGATGCGGCTCAGGGATGGACGACATCAATTAGTGCCGATGGAAATACTTCGCTGGTAGGTGGATATAAAGATAATTGGACGAATGGTGCGGCCTGGGTTTATACCTGGACAGATTCCAAATGGATTCAGCGTGGACCTAAACTGACCGGTATTGGAAGTAAAGGTTTAGCTAATCAGGGGCATTCTCTTGCTTTAAGTGCAGACGGTTCTACGGCCATTGTTGCAGGAAATATTGATAATAACCTTCAGGGGGCCAGCTGGATATTTACAATCGGGCCGGCAATATCCATTAGCCTCAATGAGTATAGTTCATTATTCTGTAAGGGATTAACCGAAACCCGTTTTTCATATAATGGGACAGAGGGCGACCCCGATTTGTACAGTATTATTTGGGATGCAGAGGGTATTGCTGCCGGTTTGACCAATGTGATTGATCAGCCATTGCCCTCAGCAAGTATACTCGTGAAATTACCTGCATCGCTTGCCGATGGTGTTTATAATGGGGCTCTAAAAGTTAAGAACAGCCGTACCGCAGAAAGCAGTATCGGTTCCATCTTTACCTTGGTAATTCCGGAACTCCCAAAGATTTCTCCCATTACGGGGCCAGGTAGTTTGGCTGTCGGATCAGGAACCAAACTGGTATCAGCTACAGCTAATGGGGTGTGGACCAGCAGTTCGAATGCGATAGCAACTGTGAATGCCAGCACTGGGCAAGTTAGTGCAATTGCAGAAGGTGCCATAACCATTACTTATACGGTAACCAATGCCGCCGGATGCAGTAATGCTGTAAGTTCCAGCCTGCTCGTAGTCTCTGCAACCTCACTGCAATCCATTTCTTTCCCACCCATGCCTGTCAGAACCTATGGTGATGAAGATTTTACTCCGGGTGCGGTTCATGCTAACCCTTCCAATTCTATAGTATATACAAGCAGTGATACTCAGGTGGCAACAATAACTTCTACTGGTCTTATTAAGATAAAGGGTGTAGGGTTAACGCTAATTACTGCATCTCAATCAGATAATCGGGCCATTAATGCTTCGCAAATTTTAACCGTTAAACCCAGAGATCTGAGCATCGCGGTGAATGATCAGAGGCGGGTATATGGCATTCCAAATCCCGAATTCACCATCGTTTATACTGGTTTTGTACCCGGCGAAGGGGTTTCGGTACTCGAAAAATTGCCGGTGGTTTTAAGTGCTGCATCGATCAGTTCTGTGCCCGGAACTTATCCGATTGTAGCCAGCTCTGCATTGGCAGCAAATTATTCAATTTCGTATGTGAATGGCAAACTTTTGATCAGTAAAGCCAATCAAACATTAGATTTTGAACCTATTCCTAATAAAAAGTTGAGCGAGTTGAGCTTCAGACTGAATGCAACCGCTAACTCTGGATTGCCTGTAAGCTTTACGAGTAATGCTCCGGCCATTGCATCGATCATTCCTCCAAATCAGGTGATTATTAATTCTACAGGTAAAGTGAGGATTGAAGCTAGCCAGTCGGGCAATGAGAATTACAACCCTATTGCCGCTTTTTGGGAATTCAACATTTTTTCAGATTTTTTTACCCTGAATGCGAATGCTTTTTCGCCAAATGGAGATGGAGTTAATGATCAATGGATGCTTCCCGGTTTAGATGCGGATACTACCGCGATGGTTCAGGTTTACAACCGTTATGGGAAATTAGTGTTTCAAAGTATGGCCTATCCAAAGGCATGGGATGGATATTTTCAGGGATCGGTACTCCCACAAGGGACTTATTATTATAAAATTTCTAGTAGGGCTGGAAAGCAGATACTTTCGGGTGCGGTAACCTTGATTTATTGATTGCACGCGCATGCTTGCCGCGTTTGTCACGTAAATTCTAGTTATTTTGATATTTTTCCCGCTCATAGCCGCGGGGGCTTAGTCCTTTTTCTATAGCAAAAAAGTACCAAAAATGCCACCGCTGCGCCTGCTGCTATGAAAGTCAGTGGGTTGGCTATTTAAGTAATTGCCGCACCAGTCAATGCGGAGGAGAGGTGAACGGAGGTTCAGTGAATGGACGATTTGTTTAACATTGATAGAAGTTTTCCTGTTCCTGGATTTAGCTAATTCCGTTTATAATTTCTTCCCGCTCATAGCCGCGGAGGCCTAGTTCTTTTTCTATAGCAAAAAAGAACCAAGCCGAGGCGGTACGACGAGACCATGAGCGCCTTTTAAAAACAATAAACTACACCGAATAAACGCTACCGCTGCGCCTGATGCTATGAAAGGTTCTGCGAGGGCTAGGACTGTAATTG
>CANKAT010000131.1 GCA_947479815.1 Sphingobacteriaceae bacterium | reverse complement strand
TAGAGGAAGCTCATATTTAACTGCATCTTTTATAAGAACTCCATTTTCCATTTGTATAAACGAATGCGTGTGCTCCCAAATTTTGTAAGGTCCTTTTAATTGTCTGTCAGAAAAGAAATTGGGTTTATTCACCTTATATATTTCTGTTTGCCATGGTAATGGAATTCCCATAATAGGTTTAACAATATAATTTATTAGCATCCCTTCAAACACCTCCTGATCACCGAGATCTGTAAGTATTTTAAAACTCATTTCAGGTGGCGTAATCTTTGACAGATTATGAGCTGAAGAGAAAAAATCCCAAGCTTGTTCAATACTGATAGGTAATAAATGCTCGGTATTATAGTGATAAATCATGGATGTTATTTAAATGGTAAATTTTCTTTTAATTCGGCCATACTAATCTTAAGCCATGGCGTATATAATTCAGGATTCACACCAATTTCTAGTTCAAGGTCAGGTATACTGTTGTATTTCCAGTCCTGAACTTCGTTTAGATTAATTTCAGGTTCTTGGTCTGTTTGACCAATAAAAACATGGTCAAATTCGTGCTCGGTTAATCCATTTAAGAATTTAAATTGATATAGAAAGCTGAAGCTGAATTTCAGTTCAGCTCTCATTCCCATTTCTTCATACAATCTTCGATTGCAAGCTTCCAATGTACTTTCTCCTGGTCTGGGATGGCTGCAACAGGTATTTGTCCATAATCCCGGAGAATGATATTTACCATTTGATCTTTGCTGAAGAAGAAGTTCTGATTGGGAATTAAAAATAAATATGGAGAATGCTCGATGAAGCAAGCCTTCAAGATGGACAGATAACTTATCTTGAACTCCTATTTGTATATCTTGTTCATTAACAAGAATGAGTAATTCATTTTGCCCGTCAATCAATAGCTTTTTCATTCTATTTTGAATGTTTTAACAGGAATTCGCTAATTATTTTTTTTAATTCCTGATCCTTCAATTTTGGTAAAGATTGGGAAATGAATGTTCTGTCAAGATTTTTTTCACTCGTGTAATTTAGAAACCCAGGTACATTTGTTTGTATAGTATAGCGTAAAAATCGGAGTTCTACATTCGTATGATCTGCCTTAATAGCACTTTCAAGCATTTGCTTGCCTTTCTTAAAATACGATAGTTTACTAAAAGGGTTAACAACATGTTTTGCCATTACCATGGTTGCTCCACCCCTGTATCCCAAAAATAATGGGTTATTAGTTTCATTAAACGGTAACAGCAAACTAATCATCTTAGTACAGGTTTGTTCATTTGATGTGGCATTATGAAGCATGATTCTGACATCCTTAATTACTGGCACATTAGCGAATACTATAGCGCTGTAAAAAACAAATAAGAAACATAGGCTATATTTCATACCCAATTCATTTTATTTTGAACCATGCAATTAATCATCAGCCCAAATTTTCTTCCATTATTAATTCTGACTCTTTCGGTCAAAACACGCTTAGCTGGAAGTTTTTTGATTTTATCAAATAACGATTTATAATAAACATAAGCCAGATAAACTCCGCCTTTAGATGAGGAAGGAAGCATTTTTATACCCTTCAAAGCTATTTCGAAATCATCTTCAATTTCTCTTTCAATTTTGGCTTTGACCTCACAATTAAATTCAGATATATCAACGTTTGGAAAATAACTTCTTCCTAATACTTGATAATCATCTTTCAAGTCTCTTAGAAAATTTACTTTTTGAAATGCAGCACCCAATTTCATAGCATAAGGTTTCATTTTCTGAAATTCATCAAGATCACCTTCTGTGAATACATGTAAACACATTAGTCCTACAACCTCTGCTGAACCTAGAATGTATTGTTCATACTTTTCAGGAGTATATTCTACTTTTTCAAGATCCATTTCCATGCTATACATAAAGGTTTCAACCAAATCTGTACTAATGTTATATTGATGCACAGCTTGTTGGAATGAATTTAAAATTGGATTAAGAGAAATTTTACTTTCAATTGCAGAAAATGTCTCCTCCTTAAATTTTGCTAGTAAAAATTTCTTATCGAACCCTTCAAAACTATCTACAATTTCATCTGCAAGGCGAACAAATCCATAAATTGAATAAACTGAATTTCTTAGGCGATTATTTAAAAAATAAATACCCATTGAAAAACTGGTACTATAGGCACGGGTAGTCATTTTACTAACTTCTACCGAAAGATTATCATATAGTAATTTCATTTCTCTAAGATTTTAAATATTTCATTAATTGACCGGCAGCAACTTTTCCTGAAATTATAGCAGGAGGTACACCAGGGCCAGGCACAGTTAATTGACCAGTATAAAACATATTTCTAATATTTTTATTTCTAATACTTGGTTTTAGGTTAGCTGTTTGCATTAAAGTGTTTGCAAGGCCATAGGCATTCCCTTTAAATGAATTATAATCACTTACAAAATCCTTTACACAGTAAGATTTTTTAAAATCAATATGATCCGTAATATCTTGCTGAATGTGTTTTCCTAAACGATCAACCATGATTTTAAAGTATTTCTCTCTTAATTCTTCTGTGTCATTTAAGCCAGGAGCTAGGGGCATCAGGAAAAATAGATTTTCATGACCTTCAGGAGCTACAGAACTATCTGATTGAGAGGGACAACAAACATAAAATAATGGCTTAGTTGGCCATTTTGGATCTTTATAAATCTCAATGGAATGTAGTTCCAAATCTTCATCAAAAAAGAGTGTATGATGCTGAAGATGTTTGATTTTGGTGTTTAATCCAATATAAAATATCAAGGAGGAAGGTGCAAAGGTTTTTTTATCCCAATAGCTCTCTTTATAATTACGATGAGACTCAGGAAGCAACTTACTCTCCACATGATGATAGTCTGCAGAGGCAATAATAGCATCACATTCTATCTTTTCTCCATTAACTATAATACCATTTGTTTTGTTGTCTTGAACAAGAATTTTTTCTACAGGAGAATTAAAATGAAATTTAACTCCATTTCTTTTGCCAACCTCCATCATCGCATTAATCACTTCACCAAAGCCACCTTCAGGATACCATGTACCCAGCTTTAAACCAGCATAATTCATCAGGCTGTAGAGTGCTGGGGTATCCTGTGGCATTGCCCCAAGAAACAAAACAGGGAATTCCATCAGAGAAATCAATTTAGGATTAGAGAAAAATTTCCTGACATGTTTACGGAAGGAACTGAATACCTGCAAACGAAATGTACCTTTAATCAGTTCTATATCAGCAAATTCTAATAGAGACAGACCAGGATTATAAACCAAGTTTCCCATCCCAGTTTCATATTTATACTTTGCCTCATCCATGAATTTATCAAGCTGGGCAGCACTCCCCTTTTCTATAGATTCAAACATTCTTGACAAATCCGAATATTTTTCAGGAACACTCATTATTTCTCCTAGTGGGAATACAACATCAAAAGATGGGTTTAATAATTTTAATTTATAGAAATCTGAAACTTTATAATTAAAGTCAGAAAAGAACTTTTCAAAAACATCGGGCATCCAATACCAACTTGGCCCCATGTCAAATAAATAGTTATTTACCTTTAATTGACGGGCTCTTCCTCCTGCTGTTTCATTTTTTTCGAATACATGAACATCATGTCCTTCTGCTGAAAGGTATGCAGCTGTACTCAATCCTGAAAATCCTGAACCAATAACAATTACTTTAGACATTATATGTTTGTATAAGTATTTAATTTTGTACCTGAATTTATAACAGCTGCAAGGCTTTCAATTGATTGAAGGTATTCTGTATTGACATTTAAATTAATCTGGCTAATTAATTTCTGATTCCCAGCCAAATAAATTTTTGTACCAAAAAAAGAAGATGCCAGCTTATCTAAACTTATTTGTATTTGTTGCGGCAAGTCATAATGTATTAATAACAATAAAAGGTAATTAGGTTTAATTTGATCAATTGCCGGAATAACAGACTCTATCGGAAGATTGCTGCCTAGATAAATCACTTTTTTTCCTGATAGTCGAATAACTAATTGAGCATAAATTAAACCTATCTCATGAAACTCATTTTCAGGCAAAAATAATAACCAACTTTCAGATGAAGGATCAGGATCATCTAATGAATCTAAAACAGCTATAAGCTTCTGCCTAACGATATTACTTATAAAATGCTCATGCGCAGTCGGCAAACAATCTGTAGCCCACAGGATTCCAATACGCTCCATCATTGGACGTATAACTTTTATATACGCATTGTTAATGCCTAACTTTGAAACACAATCAGAAAATATAAGTTCAAAATTACTGGCATCATAACTAAGACCAGCAGCAATTAATTGAGACACAAAATATTCAATTGAATCACTAAGTTCAGAAGAACTAAAATTAGAAACCATTAAATATAGAACTTCATCTGGCATTGAGCATAACAAAGATACCTTATGCCCATTATCCAATAAAGTAACAATATTCAGTAATCTCCTTAATTGTGTATCGTCATAATACCTGGTATTCCCTTCAGAACGATTTGGCTTAAATGCATTATACCTTTGCTCCCAAACACGAATAGTATGTGGTTTGATTCCTGAGAATTGCGAGAGCTGAGATATTGAAAATAGATTCATTGTTTAAATTTATGATAATAAATTTAAACAAAAGTATTTTACTTTATGTTTTTACTTTAAGGTGTAAATTGAGTTCAGTGTAGATGGGAAATCTTAAAGAAAAAAAGAATACGTTAAAGGAAAACTATTTTTTCACCTTTTTCCAATATTCCTCTACAATCATACCGTTAGGGAGCACACCTTTAATCGTTAAATTATTCTGTTCAATTACATATTTATAACTGATTGTCAGATCAGTATTTTGAGAAGGCCTGCTACTAAATTTACTAGTAATTAATAAGGTATCGTTTTTTATTGCATAGACACCAGAACTATACAATTCAGGTTTAGCCGATCCTTCTATTAAAAAAGCCTCAAAAGTATTTCCAGTATATGATCTTTGCATTTGAAAATCAGTTGATG
>CANKAT010000130.1 GCA_947479815.1 Sphingobacteriaceae bacterium | reverse complement strand
GCTGGCAATTATGGCCTTTGGATGCGGTCTATCCTATCGTTTACTTGGATTGTGTTCACGTCAAAATACGGGATATTGGCACCGCAGTTTGGGCTAAAGCGGTTTACCTTGCTTATTGGCATTAATATGAATGGTGAAAAAGAAGTGCTGGGCTTATGAATTTCTCAGACTGAAGTCGCTAAATTCTGGTTAATGTAGTAACAGAGAAAGAATTGTGGAGTACAAGATATCCTTATTGCCCGCGGTATTTTTACCAGGTGAATGCTTACCATAGCCAAGATACTCAGTCCATAAAACTGGTAAGGCGCGTTCAACAAGCACTTTAGTCAATATTAGTTAATAACCCGCTCTTATCAATAGAATCTTTGGGCTTTTAATAGTTCAACAGTAGGGTGTTATATAAATCGTTAGGTAATAGTGAATGTGAAGTCATTTTTATTCCATTTCTGAAGATATAATTTCCTGCAAAATGTCAATTTATACAAAATTTAGTACACCCCTCCAGGCTCTATATAATCAGTGTAATAACATAACTTAACTTAAGGATAATTGAAGTAAATAAAACAATCCTGCAAGTTGGCGGGTAATTTTTTAGTTTTTACTGCCTGATCCTCGTTTAAAAGCTCATTAACTAATTTTAGTAACAAATATACTTCTTTGATGCCCGCCGACTCCTTAAAGGCTCTATAGTGCCTAGATTAGGGGCTTCCGTATTTTCAGCACCAATCCTGTAGTTAAAAAACTATAATTAGTTTAATTAAAGCAACAAATTATTCAATCACTAGCAAAATAGCGAACTAATACTTGCTTTCGCAGAAAGTACTGTGACATAATTACAATAAAGTAGTTAATGTAATAAAAAGTATTATTTGTTATATAAATATGAAGGTATTTGTTAAAATGTAAAAGCTTCAAACAAAACGAGTTAGTTAAATTATTAATACACTTTTTTCTGTTTGAAACATAAAAATTGTAAGTAAAGGTTAATTTAGATTTTTTTATAAAGTTACTAGGTTTGTTAATAATTTGCTGTTGGCTTGTAAACATTGTCAAGTTCTTTAGGGCAAAACTTTATTTAACTTGAGTGAGAAAATTTAGTTGGAGTAAAAAAAATTACTATGAGCTTAGCTGGGTATATATACAAATTGGTTATTGGTGATACTTTCAGACTGACTACCAGTTTGATCACCTCAAGTGCCCTCTTGTCTAAAATTCAGCCTTCATATCTTGGGATTAGTGACTTCTCACAGAATCGCTCCTTGAGCACTGTTATCCAATTGACAGCAACAGCCATCCGCTTTTTCCGATCACCCATCCCCTTCAACTTAAACACAGGAGAATCATCTCAAAATAGTTCATCACCATCGATATGTATTAACTACCTTGGGCTAAATGTCTTTTAACTAGGGTTTTCAGCCGAATGTGGATACGCATTCGATTTTTTTTGCAAAAAAAATTATATTTGTTTAATAAATACGGAGTTTCAAAATGGCAACTACCCCAGAAAAAATTTACGGTTCAACTGCGCAACCATATGATTCAGGAAATAACCTTTCATGGAATTTTATCGAGCAGACTGGTGCAGGCGATAATACTTTTGCATTTCAAGATGTGACCCTAGATGCTAACGTTACTACGATTCATGGATCTGGTGACAAAATCTTCATGGAAAACAACTTCAACCCAGATATTAAAATCAAGCAAGTTGGAAAATTTGTATATATCACTGAAGGTCTTTCAACATTAAAAATTGAATTGCAATCACTGAGTGCTAATAAAACAACAGGTGCAGTATCGCTCGAACTTGTTTACCTGAATGGTGACGTAACTATCAGCAACAAGCCTGGTTCAAAAACGCTTAAATTGTGGGGTGTCGATGATAATGGCAAAGCTGTCTCTCAAACGTTGACAGGCACAGCAAAAGCAATTAAAGCTAATATAAATCCGATTGCAAATCAAGAAGCGCTAGATTTTTTTACTATACCTGTTCCACCAGTTCCTCCTACTCCAGTAACTTTTAATTTAACTACGAGTGTTGATACTTTTGTTGGTGTGGGCGATTCAGCGGATACGATCAATGCCTTTCCTGATAGTCTAATAAATGGTTATAATAACAATACATTAACCGCCTATGATAACATTGATGGCGGCAACGGTCATGATACGTTCAATATTTATACGGCTACGTATTCAGACTTTTCAGATTCCTACAACACCTTAATGCCATCAACCGTTAGTGTTAAAAATGTTGAAACGATAAACATCTACAACGATAAAAACAGTGGAGGTTTTTCGCAACAAACGGCATTCGCAACCAATGTTAATGTTGATCGTGAGATAGATGCTTCAAAATTTGCAGGTGCTACTTCTATTAATCAATACGCTTTAGCATCAAATATTACTCATCTGCTTGCATCTACCGTTGCTGGTTTCTATAATCAAACTTATTTAAATGATTTAAATGAGGGTTATGGTCTTATCGTAGAAGCTGCAGATGGCGTTAAAACAATTAATGTTGACTTGGGTAACATCACTGGCCATGTTCCATCTGATGCTGCAGGTTTTGGCGGTCAAGTTGAAGCCGGTACGATGCACTTTTTCGGTGGCCCACTTGATAACGCACTTAATACAGTTAACATTACCGGTACTCTCGGTTTAAGTGATCTGAATAAACAGCAATATATGGCGTTTACAGTTGACACGGGTTTGAATGAATCTAAGTTAACTTTTACCACCTCAGTTAATGCTGAATTAGACGTTTACTCACATGGTACATTAGGTTTAACAACTATTGACGCCAGCCGTTCAACAGGCGGAATTTCATATACGGATACTAATCCTAACGGCCAAAGTTTAGAGTCGGTATCAACACTATTGACCGGTTCGGGTAATGACTTTGTTAAGTTAACAACATCGACCAGCGCAACTATTGATGCACTTGTCAATACCAATGCGGGCAATGATACCGTCCAAATTGCTACAACAGGTATTGGTAGAACGAATGTTTTAACTGGAGCTGGTAATGATACGGTCAATATTGTTGTACCGAGGATTGCTGGCACTTCTGGCATACTTACTGTTAATTTAGCTGAAGGCGACGATAAATTTGGCTTAGGCGATAGTCAAAACAGTGAAGTTAACGGTGGAGAAGATGTCAAAGCCTTAGATGTCATTGACGGTGGTGCAGGTAAAGACACCTTGTCTTTGGAAGGTATTGGTTCAGCCAATGCAGCTTCATTCATTAACTTCGAAGTCGCTGATGTTAATTCATTAGAGACGGCAAGGCTCGGCTTAGATATGAGTTTGTTGAAGGGTATTACCAGCGTGGTTGCTTCTGGAAAGTTGAATGATGATTCTAAACTTACAAATCTGGGTGCTGGCGTTAATTTCACATCGTATGTAGACATGGGTAGTCATTACGAACTTACATTAGCACAAGCAGTGGCTGGTGCTCTGACGGTAAGTCTTGATGTTGATAATGCGGTTGCTAATGCATCAAGTTCTTCAGAGATGGTAATTGATGCGACAAATGCTACCAGCTTGAATGCGGTATTTGATAGTTCTTCTTTATTCAGTCCTGTTGGTAATTTGCAAACTGAAACAATTGACCTAACGGGCGATCTAGCTACGTCATTGGCTATCGTTTCAGGCGGTACAAGTGCTGATAACTGGATGAACTATACATATGGTGTGGATAATCTCGACAAGGGTTTGCTAACCACTGTCACTGTTACCGGTACTCAAAACCTGCATTTAGATTTAGTAAGCTCTCATGGTGACCACCCAACTGAGCATTCAAGTATTACCCTGATTGACGCATCAGCCTTAACAGGTAACCTTTCAGCTGATCTGCAGGATCTAAAAGCAGGCGGAACCGTTAAGTTAGGTGCAGGCGATGACATCGTCACTGCAAATGTTGTTCCTTCAACTACTAACTCCCTAGTGTTGGCAGAAGAGCGATCTGTTGTAGGTTTCGAGAAAGCTTCATTGGGTACTTTGACGGTACAAAATGGTTTTGATGTTTTACATTTCAGTGATACAGCCTCACAGGCTGCAAATGGTGTATCACCTGGAGAGTATGTTTTGGATAAGGGCTTATTAACATTTTCTGGCGTTGGTCCAGGAAATATGGATCAAGCACTTACTATTGCTGAAGATGCTCTTGCTGGAGGTCCTGATGGTGCAGCATTGGTATTCCAATATGGTTCAAATAGCTACGTTTTGGAACAGAATTCTGTTGGTGGTGAGACATTGATCCAACTCACTGGTTTAACGGGACTTCACGGCCTGAATGTCACTGCAGATGGTGACGCATTTGTATTCTAATACAAATTTAGAAACACTAGTCAGGTAGATTATTCCTCGGACCACTTAAGCCCGATCAGAATAATCTAGCATAAATAAAAACCTCATTGCTGATAAGGCGGTGGGGTTTTTTACTTTAAAACTAAAAGGAAAATTCCATGGCAACTATAAAAATAGACGGCAAAGATTATGATACCGAAACCCTTTCGGATGAAGCTAAAAACCAACTGCAAAGTGTGCAATTCGTGGATCAAGAACTCGCAAGATTAAAAGCCCAATCAGCAGTGTTGCAAACCGCTCGTATTGCTTATGCGAAAGCTTTGAATGATGCCTTGGGGACTGAGCTGGTCTTCAACGGTTAGTATCGTTCATCCATTATAGCCACGTACAGCCTATCTAAGCGACTTTGGCTTGAAAGCTAAGTTGCTATGAGTTAGTGTTGTTTCGTGGCTTGGTGAGGGGTGGTTTTGAGTGCGCGGTTGTCTCTGTGCTACTTAGCGGCGATGCTATCGTATACAGGGTAATCGCTTGAATAGATTAGTGTAAAGGCTAGATTAGGGGAGGTAAATCCACAAAGGGGGGTACTGGGAGGGGTGGGTCTCTACTAAGGTCAAATTCATCAATTGTCATACGTTTGCGGATTATCATTAACTCAGCTTAGAATAACTTCATGACTAAGCATAAAAAACCTCGAGGTAGACCACCAAAGAATCCTGAAACTC
>CANKAT010000129.1 GCA_947479815.1 Sphingobacteriaceae bacterium | reverse complement strand
GGTGTACATTCATTTTCAAATGATTGGTTCCTACCAGCGATGCATTTCCGTAAGTATAAACATTTCTGCTCAGAAAAACGGGTGCCATGTTTTGCGGACCAAAGGGCTCGAACTGTTTCAAGATGCGGAAAAATTTGGCATCAATGTGTTTGAGTTCAATTTCGGCATCAATACTGATTGACTGAGTGAGTTGTTCATCAGTTATAGTTCTGGACACCACCTCTTCAAAGCGTTGCTGAAATGCCGGGATATTCTCCGTTTTCATGGTCATTCCTGCTGCGAATTTATGGCCTCCAAACTGTACCAGCAGGTCACTACATTCACTCAATGCTTCATACAGGTCGAATCCGATCACCGATCGGGCTGAGCCAGCGGCAAATCCGTTTGAGTTGGTCAACACAATGGTTGGACGGTAATATTTTTCTGTCAGGCGCGAAGCCACAATTCCAATCACGCCTTTATGCCAATCATGGTTATATAAAACCGTAGTTTTCATGGCAATCAGATCGGGATTAGAATCAATCATTGCTAAGGCCTGCTCCGTAATTTGGCTATCGTGTTCTCTACGTTCGGTATTTTTGGTGTTAATGATCTGACCTTTTTCAAATGCAAAGGCATCGCTATCGGCAATTAGTAAGTTTACTGCATGCTTGGCATCGTCAATTCTACCGGCTGCATTAATTCTAGGGCCAATAGTGAATACCACATCCGAGATGGTGAGATTATCTTTTTTTCCGGATAAATTCATGAGTGCGGTTAATCCTTTGCATGGATCAGTATTCAGTTTATGCAGTCCCAGCCAGGCCAGAACTCTGTTCTCGCCAGTAATGGGTACAATGTCTGATGCAATGCTACAGGCAACAAGGTCAAGGTAATTGCCGACCTCCTCAAAGGGAAAATCATGCTTCTGGGCATATGCCTGAATGAGCTTAAACCCGATGCCACAACCTGATAATTCTTTGTAAGGATACTCACAATCCGGTCGCTTTGGATCCAGAACTGCAATGGCCGCCGGTAAACTATCTCCCGGAAGGTGATGATCACAGATGATAAAATCTACGCCTTTTTCATTAGCATATTCAATCTTATCGTTTGATTTTATTCCGCAATCAAGTGCGATAATGAGGGTATACCCCTTGTCAGAAGCATAGTCAATACTTTGTGTGGATATACCGTATCCTTCAAGATAGCGATCAGGAATATAGAAATCAATTTCAGAATAGTGTTTCCGGAAAAAACTATAGGTAAGTGCAACCGCGGTGGTGCCATCTACATCATAATCGCCATAAATGAGGATCTTTTCGGCCGATTGAATAGCATTCGCTATACGGTCAATGGCCAAATCCATATCCTTCATTAAAAAGGGGTCATGAAGCTGCTCAAGTGTTGGTCTGAAGTAATAATGGGCCTCCTGGTAGGTGTTGATCCCACGTTTAACCAGCAGCTCTGCCAGAATACGGTCAATTTTCAGAGATTCCTGCAATCCTGCTATTGCAGTAAGGTTTTCAAGCTCACGTTCCACCCACTTTTTTTGCATACCTTTGAATTATAATCTGTAAAAATAGAATTTAACCTTATAATAAACAAAGAACGTTGAAAGCTTTAGCCTTATATGAAGGATCTTATTCAGTAGATAGCTCAAAGACATTCATTCCGTTCAATCCAGCCATCCATAATCCCAAAGATAGGCCTGCTTCACTCTTTATTTTTGTTCAGCCATTTCTTGTTGAAACGAAGAATGATTTGATCATTCTAGATACCGGACTTGGGTTTAAGGGCGAGTCGGGCGAGCTGCTGATCCATGAGAATATCCGCAGTGCTGGCTATGATCCTA
Organism: Sphingobacteriaceae bacterium; assembly: GCA_947479815.1. Classification (GTDB taxonomy): domain Bacteria; phylum Bacteroidota; class Bacteroidia; order Sphingobacteriales; family Sphingobacteriaceae; genus Daejeonella. Next base: position 3,203 of record CANKAT010000129.1, on the reverse strand, counting down.
GTGATGTGAGCTTGGTATTGATGTCGCATTTGCATTTTGATCATGCAGGTGGGATGGTGAATGATAGCGGCAGTCAAGTGTCGCTCACTTTTCCGAATGCGGAGTATGTGATTCAGCGTGGTGAGTGGGAAGCTGCATATAGTAAGCCATCTCGCTCTTATAAAACTGAGATATTTGATTTTATGCAACGGAGTGGTTCAGTGCATTTTATTGAAGGCAGCGGACAGTTTAACCAAGAGATATCCTTTGAGTTTACCGGCGGACATTGCGAAAATCATCAGGTATTTCTGATAAAAGAAGATGAGGAAACTATTTTCTTTGGTGCCGATATACTTCCCGAACCCGAACAATTATTGCGGAAGTTCATTGCCAAATACGACTTTGATGGCCGCAGATCCATGGAATTAAGACAGGAATACGGTATCAGAGCAGTTGAAGAGCACTGGCAATGTCTATTTTATCACGCAAAAAGCAAAGCAATTGCTAAGGTGGGATTTGAGAATGAGGGGTTTAGGATTTTGTAGGTATCGGTTATCGGTTGTCAGTTGTCAGTTATCAGTTATCAGTTGTCGGTTATCAGTTATCAGTTATCTGTTATCAGTTATCTGTTATCACCCGATAGCTATCGGGTTGTCAGATTAGAACGTTAGCCAGACAACAGACAACAGACAACAGACCAAAAATCAACAACATTTCAATAATAAATTCAAAACGTTCTTGATTTTTGATCTCTGATTACCCTTTCTTCGCCGTTAAATTAATACTCAGCTCAAATTCATCATCAATTGCTTTATCGCCGATGTCGCCAAAGAAAGTTTTTGAACGGAATTTGATATCATATTTAGTACGGTCAACTCGGATACCACTGGCTACTGCAACTAAAACGCCTTTTTGTTGTTTTACGGTTGCCTGAAATGTGACTGGGTGAGTAAAGCCTTTAATACTCAGGTTTCCGGTAATATTTACACGATCTGTACCTGCAGATGTAACTTTGGTGATCTCAAATTTCGACATAGGATTTTTTTCAGCAGAGAAAAAATCATCAGATTTTAAGTGGTTTGTAACACGCGCATTATCTGATGTGATACTTGACATGTTCATTTGAAAGCTTCCACTTTTCAAGGCTTTACCAGTATAAATCAGGGTCCCATCGGCAATTTTTACCGTTCCAGTATGGCCACCACCTACTTTTTTGGCTGACCATTCAATGGTTGATCGTTCAACATCAACAGTATAAATATCATCTTTAATTGGATTAAAAGCCGTCATGAAGAACAAGCAAGCAATCAGGCTTAGAGTTGTACTAGTTTTTTTCATTGTAGAGTTTATAAATTATTTAAATCCTAAGATAACTGGGTTCTTTCAATATTTAGTATGATCCCCGATAAATTACCTCTTTTTGACAATAATTGATTTTTGTAATTGTTTATTCCAGTTGACTTGTTTTTTTAAGAGAGTATTTTACCTTTATTTTGTTATTGATTGTTTTTGCAAAAAAAATCAAAAGCAATTTTTGTAATAAAAACGTATTCGTCTTTTATTTTTAAACCGAAAAAATAACAAATTGAGTTTCAGAATTAGTTGCTTAAAAACGCAATTTTTTTCTTAATTAGACCTTATTAGAACATAAATAGTATAACCAATATCAGATAGTTTTATGGCTAAATATTTAATTAAACGTAGTGCAAAAATTATTGATGGTAGTGAGTTTAGTTATCAACTGAATGATGGTTGGTATGCTGAGGCTCAACAGCAAAGACCAATGTTTTCAGAGCAATTAAAAAAAGATGATTTAATTTATGTAGCAGAGTCTGGCTACGCAATTTTTGGATGTGGGATTGTTGAAGAAAAGAGTTTATTGCCATTTGATAATTTACAGGATTTCTTTAATCATATTTTATGTTCAGCAAAGACAAACCATGATAGATTTTGGTTTCATAAAATGAAAGTAATTACAGAAGAATACAAAGGCGGCAAAATTTGGGTTTTAGAATTTAAGCTCAAATATTCTGAAACTTTTGAAATTCCATATTTATTGGAAAAAAGGTTTTTGAATCGCAACTCATGGTATAAATTAGAAGAGGATTTTGAAATTAGCACGATTCAAAAGATAAATGCTCAATTACATGGGTTTATTCCTACTAGCTTAAGAAAATCATTGTTTCATAAGTATAAATTGCAGGGTAAGGAACATTTAATTGACATTGATCATCATGTTCCAAAATCTTTGAATGGCCCCGGAAATATTGAAGAAAATTTAGTTCCACTCAGCGTTTTCCAAAATCGTTCAAAATCTGATTCGGTACCTAGTAAATTATTCGCTTATGGTAAAGATTTTAATATTAAGATTCCCGCCGGAACTGATATAGATTCTAAACAATATTATTCTTCCAGAAAACATAAAGTAATTGCGAAACAGATTATTGAAAAAATTAATCTAGATTTTGATTTAGCTAGGAGCATATACAATGAAATTAAATTATTCCATTTCCCTAACTGCTTATAACTTGATGTAAGTTTCAGCAAAGACTTTACAAGTTAAAATCAGAAAATCAAATCAAATCAAATTTTTGCTAGCCTTCATCCATTCGTACTTTCATGCCAATGTTGCCAAATACAAGCCATACTCAAGGTGTCAAGCTTGCAATATTTTTTTAAAGCCCCTTCATAAAGTGCTTTAACCTCAGCATTGTCTTTATTTATTCCATAAAGCATATCGCGATAGGCTGTCATCGCTCCGCCGCCTTCTTTAACTACTATCTTTTCGCCGCCTACAGAAATTTCGGGAGTAGGTAATAAATTATAAGGATTGATAATTTCCCCATTTTCGTTTTTGCCATATAAACCCTCTTCTCTAAGCCATGCTTCAATTACCTTAGATTTTGTGGCGTTTAAAACGGCCGGTAAAGCAACTTTTATACTGGTTCGGCCTCCCATAATTGGGTGGAAATAATATTTCTTTGCAAGTCCATGCATGTCTAAAAGCTTGGTAATATCATCAGTATCGAAACTAACCACCTGGTATAACCAGTTTTTTAATTCATCATATTCTGGATTACCAAGGGCAACTAGGTAATTGTATATGGTTTTAAGTTGGGTATTTTCATAAGGGCTCCATGTTAAAAATGTGCCTTCAAGAGCCAATTGTTTTTTCAAACTTTTTGCAAAATGAATATTTGGGAATCGATCAGATGTATTTAGCC
>CANKAT010000128.1 GCA_947479815.1 Sphingobacteriaceae bacterium | reverse complement strand
GAACAACCATTTGACCCTGCCATACTGTTCAATAGCTCTGTAGCTACCGTGAAATTATCAGCACGAAAAAATACCCAACCAACTACTACCGCTAAAAATGTCAGCAGACCGGCGCCAAAACGAGCAATTTTTCCACCATCGGACCACTTCAAGCGTTGTTTTAAATTACGCCAGGCATGATTAATAATTAAATAAAGTCCGTGTAAGCCTCCCCAAATCACAAATGTCCATCCAGCACCATGCCATAATCCTCCAAGTAACATAGTTATCATCAAATTAGTGTAGCGTCTAACTTTGCCATTTTGGCTGCCACCAAGAGGAATATACAAATAATCACGCAGAAAGCGCGATAGTGTCATGTGCCAACTTCGCCAAAACTCGATAATACTAAGTGACTTATAAGGTGAATTAAAATTGATGGGTAGGCGGACATTGAATAACAAGGACAAACCTATAGCCATATCGGAGTATCCAGAAAAATCAAAATATAATTGTAAGGTATAAGATAGCGCACCAAACCATGCTTCGATCAACATTGGATGTCCTCCTGCTTTCACAGCCTCAAAAATAGGTGTAGCATATTCACCCAAATTATCAGCAAGTAATACTTTTTTAGCTAATCCTATAATAAATATAGTTAAACCAATGGCTATATTGTCCCAGTTAACCTTGCAATTATTGCGTAAAATAAATTGAGGCATCATTTCTTTGTGATGTAAAACTGGACCTGCTATTAAATGCGGGAAATAAGTTACAAACAATGCGTAATGAACAAAGCTATACTCTTTAACTTTTCCCTGGAAAGTATCAACTAAAAACGCAAGTTGCGTAAATGTAAAAAAAGATATACCTAACGGTAAAAATACTTTGGCTATATTTATCGCCGGCCCTGATAGGAAGTTTGTCGACAAAAAGCTGAGGCTATCCATAAAAAAATTTGCGTATTTAAAATACCCAAGCAAACCTAAATTGGCAATAATTGATATTATCAGTAGTAATTTAGCACGATAACGGGATTGGCTAAGAGTATGTCCTATTAAATAACCCGCATTATAATTGAACAAAATAGAGCCCAGTAACAAACCCACAAAATGCACATCCCACCAGCCATAAAAAAATAAAGATGCGGCAGTTAACCATAATATAGCCAAATGATGACTATATCTGCCTAGCCCATAAAATCCAAAAATAACAATAGGAAGAAAGGCGAAAATAAAAATATAAGAATTAAATATCATGAATAGGAATTAATGCTAGAAATATGAGGTTATATGTTTAACTAAGGGTGTCAAAATAATTTGTCATGAAAAGATATAAAAAATAGCAGATTATTTGGATCTTGAATTAAAAGCGCTAGTTAAACCTTTTTGTTACCCTTTGCTTAATTCAGTCGAATATTTATCCAAAAAGCTCATTTGCTATTACTCATGTTTATTATTACCAATCTTAATAAATAACGCTAAAAGCCAATTGTTAGCGCTTCCATAGATAATAGATATAGGCAATAACCCCAAAACTTTCTCGATAACTGCGAGGCATAAAATAATGATTGGTGCCAGACACACTTCATGTGTATCTAACAAGTCAAATGGGAGTTACAAGTATATTGTTGAACATATCTGTTTTTTATTTTGTATAAAACCAATATTATAAACCTAACAACCTAGACGAAACCAATTTTCGTATAAATAATAACCTGATAATTTCTTCAATCTAATTGCCAAGGCTTTAATCAATAGCTGTACTCTTAACTATTATAAATTGGTCATTTAGTGATTTAGGTTATTATCGTAATTTTTTGAACATTTGTATTAATCTTGTTAGGATTTTCTCAATTATCATAGTAATCAATCTATTCCATCCAATCAATTTTATGAAAAGCTTAATACTTTGTTCACCAAAATAAAGGCCATTATCAATATCACCTATCCGATTATAATAAGCAAACAGGGCATTACTTGTAATAAGTGTCATCCGAATTTTCTGTTGTTCAGATTGCATTGAAAAGACTCCCTCTTTATGAACTCTATAAGCAGCAGGTAAGATATCAGCTAAATATTTACCCTTACCATATGCGCCTAGAACAGACCATATTATAACATCGCCTAGCTTTGCTGATAACAAATCCATAGGTATCTCCCTAAATACATTTCTAAAACATGTTGTCAATGTATACATAGGAATACCTTTTTTAAGCTCATCTGCTGAAACATCTCTTTTCGCTCCACCAAAATCGATATTCACGAGGCCTTTTTCATCAAAAGGCTGGCTATTTGTGTATGTAATTACATATTCAGGATGATCTTCTAAGAATTGTACTTGTTTTTGCAATTTTGTAGAGTCAGTCCAATAGTCATCACCTTCACAAAGGGCTATGTACTTTCCTTTTGCTTTCGGAAATAAAAAACGATGGACTATTAACCCAGCTTTTGAATATTGATTTTCAGTTTGAATGACTGATCTGATGATTCCAGGATAGTTCTCAGCATACCCCAGAATAATTTTTTCAGTACCATCGGTTGATGCGTCATCATGGACAAGAATCTCAAAGGGAAAGCTCGTTTCTTGCATTAGAAAGCTATCAATCGCCTCACTTATATAGCTTACATGATTATAGGTAATACAACAGACACTAACTAAAGGCTGAGTATTTTTTAACCAAGTACTCATAATCTCTCTTTGCGATCTATTCGACATTTAACTTTTTACTTTTTACTTTTCTGTATAGCAGAAATTAAAATTTGTCTGCACGCACTCGAAATCAAAATGTTTATTGATATAATAACAATCCCGATGCTTATTAAAATACCAAATACTTCCATTCTAGGCATTTCAGAAAAATTAATACTTATTTTATTAATAAATAAAAGCGACGTTATCGTAGATATTAGAATAGGTGCAATATCCCTTGAAAGCCAAGACCAATGAATACCGGGGGCAAATTTATTATGAACAATTGGAGTCCAAATTAAAAATGCAACCCCTCTAAGAGCAAACCAAACTAGGGCCACGCCTAACGCTCCATACTCAAATGCAACATAAACAATTATAGGTATCTGAATTATTGCTGAAATTGAACTATAAATTACATGCATTTTCAATTGACCATATGCATACTGAAGATAATATTGGAAAGCACTAATGGCTAAAATACCGTTCCCCAAGGAAAACCAAAATAGTATAGGTCCGCCCCACTCTGCTGCTTCGTTATTATCTGTCCAAGCAAACAATAGTTCTGTTGAAAAAAGAGCTATCATTCCCGTCAAAGGGAGCATTATTACTGCCATAAACTGAGTTGACTTTTTATATAGAATAAGCATGTCCTGCTCTTTACCTTGAGACAAAAGATAAGTCATTCGAGGCAAAATGGCTTGGCTAATCGGACTAGAGACTTGATTGACACCTGTTGCAATAACTACCACTAAAGTAAAATATCCGTATTGAGATAATGGCAGCACATTAGAAAGTATCATTTTATCAAGTTGCGTAAGCAACACCCAGATGATTGCACTGAAGGCTATTCCACCGACAAAAGGAAGCAGTGGTTTAAGTATATCCCAGAAAATTCTAATTTCGGCATTTTCTGAAGAAGGAATAAAACGATAACATAATGTAGCTAATACTATTAGCTCAATTATTCCAATAAAAAACTGATACATGAAAAAGTACAAGAAATTTTGTGTTACAAATATCAGTAGCAGTAATGCCCCAATAAATTTCAATGTTACTAATATTGAACTGGCAATATTTAACTCAATTTGTTTTTCCATTCCAAGAATGCCACTGCGATAGAGCGTTGAAAAAAATCGCAATCCAATCATAGCACCCATTAAAGAAATGCAAATTGCCACTTCCGGCAAAGCGAGTGATTTAATATTCAACCAGTGATTTGCGATCCAACTACTACCACCGCAAATACTTAATGCAACAATTAAAGCCACGGTAAGAAAAATCAACTCGAGACTTCTCAACAGTTTTTTTAATGCCAAAAAATTAATATTTTGTCCACGTACTTGAGCTGCTTGTCGTGAAAAAATCGGTGACATTCCCATATCAAACAACTGCATCCAAGCCTGAAGGGTTGTGAAAAAACCCACCAAACCAAACGCTTCAGCTCCAAGATACTGAATATAAAAGGGGAGAACAGCAATAGAAATAATTGTTGAGTAGCCAAGTCCCGCAAAATTTGCAATTGTATTTAATTTTAGAGACTTAAGACTTTTCATGATTTTGATTCTAATATTTCATAAATCAAAAACCGCATGATATAACAAACTTAATATAATTTGATATTAAAAACGTTCTTTTTAAAATCAAAAATATCACCTATCTATAAAAATCTATTTAACGGCGTATTTACAATTTCTAGTTTAATTTGCTTTACAATTTCATCGGGCAACACTGTTTTCCATCGATTATCGCTAGCTTGTCCTCGATAAACCGAATAAGGATCAGTATCGTGCCTTGATTTACTTTCGCTTAAGAAATTTTGTACTTGTGGAGAAACTTCCAATCCACAAAAATCAAATATTCTTTTTGTCGCTTGCTCTGGCTCTCTGTTCAAGTCATCATATCGAACCAATAAGAATTGTTGAGGGAATTGTCTTTCAAATTGGAGAAACGCCTCCGAGGACACTTTCCACTTGTCAAAGCCAAAAAATTCTTCAGGTCTCCCCTGATTCTTGCTTGCTGCTGTTCGCCACTCGTTATTAATATCCCATTCCTGCTTGAATTCTTTCGGCGCTAACATCCAAGAAGACAGTACTGCCAATGGGTTTCTAACAATGCCAATAATTTTAACTTCGCCACACTGAGTGAGCATATTCTCTATGATATGAAGATATCGTACTTCTTTGAAAACAATATGCGAAAGTTGTTCAGATTTTTCAAAAATAGGATAATTTTTTTGCACCTCCGATGTCATCGTTGCAAAGGCATCCTGAGAGTACAGAATCTCTTTAAAGAACTTCTGAATTGATTCCGCAGAAGAATACTCTGATAAAACGCCCTTATGTCCATACGAAAAAAGTGGTTGAAATCTTAGCACTAAATCTGGATGGCTGTTAAAAATCTGACTAAGCCATGTTGTACCTGAGCGAGGCACACCAAATATTCCAATTTTGCTTATCTGCATTTCTAATAATCCTATATAGATTCGTTGTAAATTCAATTTCGTTAAATAACTACAGGAATTATTTTTTGCTTATTGACACCCGGGGTATTT
>CANKAT010000127.1 GCA_947479815.1 Sphingobacteriaceae bacterium | reverse complement strand
TACGGTAAGGATTTTAATTATGCAGAAGAGTTTAAGAGCATTGATCTGGATGCCCTAAAGAAAGATATTTTCACATTAATGACTGATTCTCAGGATTGGTGGCCAGCAGATTATGGACATTATGGTCCGTTCTTTATACGTATGGCATGGCATAGTGCAGGAACCTACCGTGTGGGTGATGGTCGTGGTGGTGCTGCGGCAGGAACTTTACGCTTTGCACCCTTGAACAGCTGGCCTGACAACGGTAATCTGGATAAGGCTCGCCGCTTACTTTGGCCGATCAAGCAAAAATACGGACGTAAAATATCCTGGGCAGATTTGATGATCCTAACAGGTAACTGCGCGCTTGAATCGATGGGCTTTGAAACTTTTGGTTTTGCTGGTGGTCGTGAAGATGTGTATGAGCCAGAATTAGATATTTATTGGGGCCCAGAAACTACTTGGTTAGGTGATGAGCGTTATAAAGGAGATCGTCAACTTGACAATCCGCTTGGAGCGGTTCAAATGGGTTTGATTTATGTGAATCCGGAAGGGCCTAATGGTAATCCTGATGCCTTAGGTTCGGCAAGAGATATTCGTGAAACATTTGCCCGTATGGCCATGAATGATGAAGAAACTGTAGCATTAGTTGCCGGTGGTCATACATTCGGTAAAACTCACGGTGCAGGTGATGCTGGGCTTTTGGGTCCTGAACCTGAAGGTGCAGCTATACAAGAACAAGGTTTAGGATGGATTAGTAAATATAAATCAGGTAAAGGTGTTGATGCCATTACCAGTGGTTTAGAAGGTGCTTGGACGCCAACGCCAACTACTTGGGATAATAGCTACTTTGATATGTTATTTGGTTATGAGTGGGAGCTAACTAAAAGTCCGGCCGGTGCACAGCAATGGGCGCCTAAAGGTGGTGCAGCTGCAGATTTAGTTCCTGATGCTCATGATCCATCTAAAAGGCATGCCCCTTTTATGACAACAGCAGATATGGCCTTGAGAGTTGATCCTGCTTATGAAAAAATTTCAAGACGTTTCCACCAAAATCCTGCAGAGTTTGCAGATACTTTTGCCAAGGCATGGTTCAAGTTAACGCACCGTGATATGGGTCCTGTTTCTCGCTACCTTGGTAAAGAGGTTCCGGCCGAAACTTTAATTTGGCAAGATCCAATTCCTGCAGTTGATCATAAATTGATTGACGATCAGGATATAGCAGCTTTAAAAGCAACAATTCTAGGTTCAGGGCTAAGCATATCTCAGTTGGTTTCAACTGCATGGGCTTCTGCTTCAACATTCCGTGGTTCTGATAAGCGTGGTGGTGCTAATGGTGCACGCATCAGGCTTGCTCCTCAAAAAGACTGGCAGGTTAATCAGCCTGCAAAACTTGCCAAAGTTTTAGAAAGTTTGGAAGCAATTCAGGCCGATTTTAATAACAAACAGTCAGGAGGCAAGAAAGTATCTTTAGCCGATTTGATTGTTTTAGGAGGAACAGCTGCTGTTGAAGCTGCTGCAAAAAAAGCTGGTCATAGTTTGACTGTTAAATTTACAGCTGGGCGAACAGATGCTTCTCAAGAGCAAACTGATGTAGCTTCATTCTCCTATTTAGAGCCAAAAGTTGATGGTTTCAGAAACCATACCAATCAGCCAGTTATTGATCGTTATGCTGAAGAAATGCTATTAGACAAAGCTCAGTTACTTACGCTAACTGCACCAGAAATGACAGTTTTAGTGGCTGGTTTACGTGTCCTTAATGCCAATACCTACGGAAGTCAGCATGGTATTTTCACCAAAAATCCAGAAACATTAACTACTGATTTCTTTGTGAACTTACTGGATATGAGCACTAAGTGGGAAACATCAGCTGATTCTAGAGATGCCTTTGTTGGTCGTGATCGTACAACAGGTGATATCAAGTGGACCGGTACCCGTTTCGATCTTATTTTTGGATCTAATTCTGAGTTGCGTGCCCTTGCAGAAGTTTATGCATCTGCAGATTATCAGGAGCGATTTGCTCAAGATTTTGGAGCAGCATGGACCAAGGTAATGAACCTGGATCGCTTTGATCTAGCCTAGGTAAGTAGTAATAATTTCAAAATAATGCTAATAAAAGAGGTGGTTTGTTTCAAACCACCTCTTTTATTTGTTGGTTAGTAGTTAGTAGTTAGTAGTTAGTAGTTAGTAGTTAGTAGTTAGTAGTTAGTAGTTAGTAGTTAGGTGGTTAGATGGAATAAATCTATACTAAACAAAATTTCGCTTTTTAATAAAACCCTTGACTTATTACTTATTACTTTCTGCTTTCAGCTTTCAGCTTTCTGCTTTTTGCTTTTTGCTTTCAGCTTTCCCCTTTCTACTTATAACTTATTACTTATTACTTATAACTTATTACTTATAACTTATTACTTATAACTTATTACTTATAACCTACAACTTATTACTTATAACTCATAACTCATAACCCTGCTCTTACCAATCCAAGCCCGGTTGTTTCAAATTTTTTATATTTTCCTTGGATTTGGCATCCTGAACAATTTTGCGAGTGTCTTCAAGCAATTGTTTGGCATCATATACAATTCCATCTTTAACGGTATATTTTACTCCACCTACACGAATGGGTTCATTATTTTCGTCTATACGGATGGCACCAGTTCCATACAATACCTTGAGATTTTGCAATGGGTTTTCTTTCAGGATAACAAAGTCAGCCAGTTTCCCAACTTCCACAGTACCAATCTCTTTTTCCATACCCAGGGCTTGTGCAGCATACATGGTTGCCGAACGGATCACTTCAAGTGGATGAAAGCCTGCCTCTCTAAGTAATTCCAATTCCCGGATAAAGGCAAATCCATAAAGCTGGTAAATAAATCCGGAATCAGATCCAGCCGTTACTCGGCCACCCCTGTTTTTATATTCATTGACAAAAGTCATCCAAAGGCGGTAATTTTCTTTCCACTGAATTTCTTCTTCAGTAGTCCAATCAAACCAATAAGATCCATGCGACTCTCTACTTGGTTTGTAGAACCGCCAAAGCGAAGGCAAGGTATATTCGTCATGCCATTCGGCTCTTCTTGCCCGCATTAAATCTCGGTTGGCTTCATAAATATTAAAGGTAGGGTCGAGGGTGAAATCTAGATCCAATAATTCTTGCATGACCTTATTCCAATGATCTGAAAATGGGGGAGCGGCCTGTTTCCATAATTTACCGGCTTCGGCAAAGCGATGCTGTTCGTTTTGGTAATTATAATCCAGACGGTAATCCTGTATGGTGCGGTCTACCAGTAAAGCTTCGGGTAATCCATACCAATGTTCCATGGTAGTTAAACCAGCTCTGGCAGATTGTAAAACATTCCAGCGTGCCACATCCATTTGAGCATGGTGCATACCCGAGCGTAAGCCAATTCGTTTATTTTCTTCTAAGGCAGCCTTCATGACTTCAGGTTTAGCGCCAAAAAATTTAATACCATCGGCTCCCTTTGCAGCATTTTCATTGACCCAGGCCTTAGCTTCAGTAGTATTTGTAATGGGTTTTGCTGCGCCCTGACCAAAACTGGTATAGGCAAGAAGTCGAGGAGCAGTGATCAAATTTGCTGCTGATTTTTTCTTTTGATCGAGTACCCAATTTAAACCGTTTCCAGCCGATGGATCTCTAACTGTGGTTATCCCATGGGCCATCCATAGCTTAAATACATATTCGGCCGGAGTTCCTTGTCCGGTTCCACCAATATGACCATGCATATCGATTAATCCAGGCATCAAATAATGCCCTTCCAGGTTCATAACCTTATCACCTGGCCCGGCTTTTGGCCGGCGGTCTTCTTTGATCGGCATACCTGGATATCCCACGATCTTGATTTCCGTGATTTTATTTTTTTCTACGACAATATCTACCGGGCCGATTGCTGGTGCACCGGTACCATCAATCATGGTAACACCGCGGATAATCAATTTATTAAAAGGACCCTCGCCCTCTTTCCTATCGGGAGCCGGTTTAATTTGTGCCAAACTAAATAAAGGCAGTAGCGCAAAGGCAAAAAATAGACTGTTTAAAGATTTTTTCATACGAATGAAAGATAAGAAGTATAAATTGATTTTTATGCGGTGTCTTCATTTTTGATTACAAGAATAGTGCTTAAACTAGAACGAATGCTTGATTTTGACGTAAGATTTGAAAAAAATAGGTATAGGTATAATTAAATATCGTAATATTGCGATATAATTAAATTCAATATGTCAGCTACAAATTGTTTGCCAACTCAGCAACGAAAAAAATTAGGTTTTTTAGACCGTTATTTGACATTATGGATCTTTCTGGCGATGGTGCTTGGTGTTGGCATTGGTAATTTTTATCCAGACGCTTCAACCTATATCAATTCACTCTCAAAGGGTACAACCAATATCCCCTTAGCAATTGGCTTGATCTTGATGATGTATCCTCCTTTTACAAAAGTGCGGTATGATCAATTAGCTGAAGTCTTTAAAAACACAAAAGTATTGACGGTTTCTTTGTTCTTAAACTGGATTATTGGTCCGGTTCTTATGTTTTTACTGGCTATAACTTTTTTACATGATTACCCTGAATACATGGTCGGCCTGATCCTGATCGGTTTGGCTCGATGCATTGCCATGGTTATTGTATGGAATGAGCTGGCAGAAGGCAATAGGGAATATGCGGCCGGCCTGGTGGCATTGAATAGCATATTTCAGGTTTTACTTTACAGTGTTTATGCCTATGTTTTCATTACTGTACTGCCTCCATTATTCGGATTGTCGGGTTCTATCGTTCCGATTACCATCGGTGAAATTGCCTTCAGTGTAGCCATTTACTTGGGTATCCCATTTTTGGCTGGTTTTTTAACTCGTTATTTTTTGATCAAGATCAAGGGAGAAGAATGGTTTACTAAAAAATTTATTCCTCGGGTATCGCCTATTACATTGATAGCACTGTTATTTACAATTGTACTGATGTTTAGTTTGAAAGGGCAATTGATTGTTCAAATTCCGTTAGATGTGGTTCGTATCGCCATTCCATTAGTTATTTATTTTACATTCATGTTCTTTATCAGTTTTTTGATTGGAAAAAAGATGGGAGCCGATTACAGTACGAATACGTCAATTGCCTTTACCGCTTCTGGTAATAATTTTGAATTAGCAATTGCCGTAGCCATTGGAGTTTATGGTATCCATAGTGGTCAGGCTTTTGCCGGTGTTATTGGACCATTAGTAGAGGTTCCGGCACTCATCATCTTGGTGAATGTTGCTTTTTGG
>CANKAT010000126.1 GCA_947479815.1 Sphingobacteriaceae bacterium | reverse complement strand
ACTTACTGATGGATACTTTAATAATGATCTGAAAATGCTATTCATACTATCAGCAGCGAGTATGTCTTTAGTTAATTTTTCAATAAACTGAATTAGACTTCTTTCACTTGAACTAATCCCTCCCTTTTGACGGATGAATAATAAAATATTCCTCTCAAATTTTGTTGTCAACAAGTTCTTCAGATTATTCTCTTCAATAGAACTTGATTGCTGAAAAATATCATGTAAACGGAATAGATTTTCTGCTGCATACTTCTCAGAATTCAAAATGCGATCAAGATTAGAAGGACTGTTTTTTTGCAGAAAAATAAGGAGTTGCTTTAAAAAGGAATTGACTGAAACAGTTGAATTTTGTTTGTATTTTTCAGGTAATTTACTGAACTGAAGAAAATACCGTAAAATAAATATTGCTTCATCAAAGACATTATCTGGTGTAATCAAACTATCTTTTATACTTTCCGATCTTAACTGCTGAGTCAATATCATATCAATATTTGGATATTCAGTCCAAATGGGTAATTGAGTATTCAAAAGATAAGTGTCAGATTGAAATACATTATTTTCTAAATTTCGAAAAATCTTTTTTAACTGAGTCCTAACTGAATTATCAAGCACCAAATTATTAAGAAAGGAAACGATATTTTTTAAAGATGAATCAGAGGATATTGAAAGGTTAAAAATCAAAAATTTTATAAAATCTCCAGCTTTAAAACTTTCATAATAATTTGTTATGTACATATTCCATAAAGAAGCCAAAGCAATAGGCTCCAGATTTTTTCGCTCTAAAGAATGAAAAAAAGGACTTTTAGAAAATAATAAAATGATATTTTCAGTATACCTTACGGCCTTATTTCCATGCGGTAAATTTCGAAAAAGCTTAAAAAGTATTGTTGCAGGAATCTGATTTAGCATCCTTCTTTGGCTATTCAGACTTGTGCCACTAAATTTAAAGAATAGTAAAGCATCAGTAGGCGATTCTCTAATTAATTGTTCTAATAATTTAGACGCACCTAACTTAGCAAACTTTCCAGCCCACCATGGGAAATGACCCATTTTTAACCAATAATATAGAACATCTCTCAAACCTTTAGCTTCTGTAAGCTCCGGAACCTTATAATCGATGGTCTTTTCATTTATATTTGAAAAACCCGATTCTTCATCTTTTATTAGAAGATTATAAAGTTTGTTTAAATCTTGAATAAGTGAAATGTGCCTACCACTCGCCTGATGCCTGTCTCTAATACTTTGAACAAGAAAGCCCAACATGTCAGTATAATTCGTATTAAAGCGGTTTGCTAAATTGCGAACATTACTTTCAAGAAACATCTGCTGGTTAAACATTGATCCCCTGTCTACCAGTAAATACTCAAAAACAAACTCCCAAACAGCTTCAATTAGATCCTGACTTTGAACCTTGAGTTTTGAATCCCTCGTATTAATTTCTTTTGCTTCAGCTATATAATCAGAAATAAATTCGGTTTCATCTGGTTCTAATAAATTAACGATCGAAAGTAAAATTTCCTCATTAAAGGTTTTTATTAACAGTTTCCTGCTGTATTGTTGTTTTCCAACATTTTGGAGCATAACAGCCAAGGTTTTGGGCTGAATAGTTAGCATTCTTGTTAATATCTTTTCCAATGATTGTTGATCAAGGTAAGAGCTCCACCATGGAAAGCTTCCAAAAGTCAGGTAATATCTAAGGAGATCAAGATCATAAGAAAGTTTAAGCAAATCATTCTCAATAATTTTATTATCCTTAAAAACCTCTTTCTGAGGGGCTGACACTGACTCCACAAATAATTCAAGAATTATAGCTTGAAGAGAGTCAACATTCTTTAGTTCAGGCGACCCTAATTGTAGTCCAGCAGCAAACAAGCCTATAAGTTCAGTAAAATCAGTATTGAAATGAGAAGCCATTCCTCTCAGCATATTTCTGACAAATTCCTTTCGGTTAAAATGCGAACCTCTGTCAACAATAAGAAAAGTGATTATCAATACCCAAACTTCTTTTTTGAAATCATTTTCCTGATTTTTAACAAGCGAAACTTCCCTTTGAACCTGAACTACGTTATGGTGATATTCAAAAATAAACTCAGCTTCTTCAGGTTCTAGTAAGACGATGATATATTTGATTTGCTGTTCTGAAAATTGATAAACAAGGCGCTTTCTAGAATAGGAGTTTTGCCCAACACGCAGGATTAACTCTTTTAATTTAAGAGATGAATTGAGTAGCAAAAATTCCAATACCTCAGATATTGAAGGGCCCTCTATTGTTGACACCCACCAAGGAAAAGTACCTTTCAGAAGAAAAAACTCTAATAATTGGAGGTAGCTACCTTTTTTATCATCTTGAAAAATAACATCTGATTCAGCAGTAGTTGCAGAATTGTCATGGAGAAGGATTAGGTTCAGCTCCTGCTCGAGTTTTTGAATCAACTTGTTTGGTAATTCACTGTCCAATGATTCAAAATTAATGCTCCCTATATCTATGCTTAACGTGTCGAGTTTGATTGTTTTGTTGGAAGGAATAAGCCTATCAAATAAAACATCCATTTCATCTATCAATCGGGTATTAAAGATTGAGCTAATCTTATCTTGAAGTATCTGACTCTCTTGTTTAGATGAGAATTCTAGGTCAAATATCTGTCTACCGATAATATGAGGGTACTTATCCATATTCAACCAGAATTGAATATTATTTATTTTGATAAAGCATATGAACCAAAGCGCTTCGAAGTACCTCTCTAGTTTCGGAATCAATTTTTTCGGCAGTAAATTTTTTCCAGTCTAAGAACCAAGCTTCAAACCTTTTCATACTACTTAAACCCATCCATTTAAAGTTGATATTAATATGAGCAGGTGCATTCAATCGAAATAAGTTTTCGGCTGCTATTCTAAAGCTTTTATCTTGAAAACGAGCCGGCCAAGAAGGGAAAATGACACTCATATTTAGTCTAAAAAAGTCTTCATCAATGGCTAAATTATTCTCACCCTTGACTACCATTTGAAATCTAGCAAAAAAATTCTCCTTTTGACTTGCATAATTCTTAATATAATTAAAAAACTTTTCATCATTCTGCTCTTCTTTATCTTGCAAATTAGTGTCAAGTAGTTCTGAAGGTTGAGTATTTAGATTAACCTTACAATAAGATGCAAGGTTCTCGGAATTAATTTGTTCTTCTTCAGATAAAAATTTCCATAAAGATTTCATTTGTACATCACGCTCTTGAAATGTCATCCATTTACTATGCTCCATTAATATATGACCATGTTTGGTTATGAATTTAAATCCAAAAACCTTAGAATTCAATTCAGGGCGAATCAGAATATGTTCCATTAAATAAAATCCTTCTGACTTAATATTAATTCTTCTTAAATAATTAATTAGATTTTTTAAAGACTTCATAGCATTAGCATGATTTGAGAAACGACTAATCAAAGTCCATTTTTCTTGATCAGGGCTCTTGAAAACTACTACATATATCTTCTCATTTTCAGGATCTATTCCGATTCTGTAATTTTTAATATCCAATGTATATTTCAGAATACTTAATTCCTGGTTCTGAAGAAGAAATGCATCATTAGGGATATTCTCATTTCTGTTAATTTCTCCATTATCAAATAATGTCTTAATCTCAGCATTGTCCATAAAAATATGGGGCATTTCATTTTGCCAGGAAGATTCAGCTGATTTTTTTGTTCTTTTTCTAGATGCTGATACAGCTTTTGACTCAATAGGGTCAACACTAATATTTTCATTATCCAATACAGAACTTAGCTTTCTTCCTATACTGTCCTCAGAAATATAAAGTAGTAATCGCATTTTAGATTCAAAATCCCATTGATCAATTGTTTTTTTCGATTTTAGGTAATTAAAGGCTCTAAACCTAGATGAACTGAATTTAGAAAGATTCTTTAAAACAGATGATTTCCATTTAAGTTCGGTACTTATTCTATTATCATCTAGGTAAGATTCATATAAAGAAGAATAAATTTGTACCGGATAAGGCAATAAAAATTCATTAAATCGGGCTAGAAGATGATCAAAAAGTTTATTCTTTCTTTTATCAAAAATTTTGTCTGTTTCTAATGAGTCTTTTAGGGCTTTTATATACCCATTATTTTCATCTTTTTTAAATAAATCCCAATCCTGACTAGTCATTTTTGGATATTTAGACGAGAATTCTTTTAATAAGTATTTAACATCCGGAACACTGTATAAAGGATTCGGATAAAAAGTATTATAGCCCTTATTTTCTATATCTACAGATAAAACATTACCAATATTTGAAAGCTGAGCCAAATAATTAGCCATGATCTGTTCAAAAAAAAGTAAGTAGCCTTTCAATTGTTTAGCTTGTGCTTTGCGAGATAATGGTGTTTTATGCGCAAGACCATCTCTATCAATTCCATAGACTTTGGGAAATTGATTTTGAATAGAATGATAAATTTTATTGTCACGATATTTACCTACTATTTGCTCTTTTTCAGAATTGGCATAAAAGGATGAAATAAAATCTCTTTTATCAGATTCTCTAACTTTCTGCAGAATAGACCTAAAAACAGGTCTCTTTACAGTTAATTCCAAATTATCTTTAAATAACTTAATATGTTGTTCTGACAATTTAATATCCAATAAAGGAAATGCATCTTCACTAATTTTAAAGGGTTTGTTAAACCTACTTTGACGACCATTAATTATCTTTAAATTTTTAACTGAAAGAACACCATCAATCTGGGATACTGACTTAATTAGTTCAGTTGGATCAATTAAAATTTTTCTATCAGTGAGCTCATTTTCTGGAATAAAACCATGCTTTAAAAGAGGGCCATTATAAATTTGGTCAATACTTAATCCTTTATTTAAAAGTTCATCCTGTGTATAATATTTCACAGGTGGATTTAGAGTGTTCTCCAAACGATGATATACATAAGCTAAAATTTCTTCAGCAAGCCGATGAGGCTCGATCATTATTTCAGCTTCGACTGTCAGTTTTTCAGGTTTTAAAATAATAATTTCATCAAGTATATCCTCACAAAGATTCCTCTTTGACACAAAACATTTTCGAACTTGATCAGCTATATTTATTGAAATATTATCATCTAGTAATAATTTTTCTGCTGTTTTAGGATCAACCTGAACAACAACACTATATAAACCACTTAAGGCGCGATTAGAATACTTAGATTTAAGAGGATAAAACCAGATATTTTTAACTACTTCAATCTCATCAATAATAACTTTTCGGAAATCATTAATAGTGACAGGACTGGTAGTTAAAATTT
>CANKAT010000125.1 GCA_947479815.1 Sphingobacteriaceae bacterium | reverse complement strand
TGTTCTGGAAATTACGAACACCGCGATAAGCCACTTTAGGCTCAACCTGCCAGTCGGTAAGTTTGATTTTATAACCGATTGACGTAAAAAATGTACCGAAATCTGCTGATTGTGCATCTTCAATCTTTAATTGACGCTTCAAGTTTGATATCGAACCCATCACACTCAGGTTGCTTGAGGTATAAGCCATACCAAAATCGCCATCTAAGATGCTTTCCTGATCATTAAAACGAATGGCTGTTTGGTCATTGGCTGAACCAACAATGGCCTGGTTATTTAATCGTTCGGTTTGTAAGCCCAATGAAATACCAAAATGCAGTTTCTTACTGTCATCATTCAAAGGCAAGTGGTAGGCATAGCTTCCCTGAATACGGCTGCGGTTAAGCAAGCCGGCCTCATCTTTGAAAAAATTAATACCCACACCCACTTTTTCAGTACCATAATCGCCTGTTACTGATACATTTTTGGGTGAACCCGGAATGTTATCCCACTGGTTACGGTAACCCAGGTTTAAACGCATGCCACTTTGATAGCCTGCCATAGCTGGATTAGCCAAATATTGGTTCTGGAAATACTGAGCTCCTAAAGGGTTAATTTGGGCGCTTGAACTAGAAATGCTTGCTGTAAATACTAGTGCTAGAACACCTAGTTGTATATAAAATGGTTTGAAATTGTTTTTCATCTGTTGTGTACTAAATCTTAATATACTATGGTAATAAATCCTTTTTTACTTACTTTTTTGCCTGATGAATCAAGGGTCAAAATATAGTAATAGGTATCCGATGGAAGTGGTGCGCCATTAAATAAACCCGTCCAATCATTGGTATAGACTGATTTTCTATAGATCACTCTAGAAGAACGGTCCAGTATAATTAACTGATTATTAGGGTAGCTGCTTAAATTTTCTATCTCCCATTTATCGTTTACTCCATCTCCGTTTGGTGTTAGAATATTGTATGCCACTATGTTGAAATCTTCCATTACTTCTACAGTGATGCTTAGGGTAGTTGAACTTCCATAAACGTTGGTTACCGTAACGGAGTAGCTCTGCGTTTGGCTAGGTTTAGCTACAGGATTATAAATGTTTACTGAACTTAAGCTAGCAGATGGACTCCAAGTATAAGAGGCCATATCTATTCCACTCACATTCAGCTTAGAGGTAAAACCCTTACTGATTTTGGGAGTGGTACTCGCTACTGCCTGTAATTTTGTGCCATATTCATTACCTGTACCTGTAAGTGTTGGTAGCTGACTGATGCTTACCGTATACACTTTCTCAAAACTCAGGCCTCCTTTATCGGTAGTTCGAACACGAATGCTGTATGAGTTCTTAGTGGCAGAACTAAATACCTGCGATGCTCTGATTTGATTACCACTCACATTAAATGCGGTATTGTCTGTTGACCCTACACCCGAAACCAAACTGTAGGTATGGCTATCGCCAGCATCTTGATCGGTTGTACTTAATGCGCCAACCACCTGGTTGATGGTATTGGATTCGTACAAATTAGATTTAGTGATGGCCATGGCACTTGGCGTTTCGTTGACATCAGTAATAGTGATGGAAAGTGCTTTTTCATCAAAACGACCATACGCATCTGTTACACGTAAACGAACCGAATAAGCCTTTTTGGTCTCAAAATCTAAAGCAGTATTGGTTTGAAGTTCCGAGCCTGAAACCTTGAAAGATGCATTATCTGTGGCGCCTGTTCCGGCAACTAGAGAATACGTAAATTGTTCTCCCATTACATTCTCATCGGTTCCAACCAAATCAATCACTTTGCTGCCTAATGGAGAATTCTCTGCAATTGAGCTAGCTGTCAAAATTAAATTAGGCATGAATACTGCCGAAGTAATTTCACTTAAGGATAATCTAGAAATACTGGAAGATAAACTGTTATTGGTTACATCAGCTTGAGTAGCCTGACGATACCATTTACTCGGGTTAAAAATAAACAGTTGTAAATCTTGCTCAGTTAAACCGTTTAATTCAGAATCCGAATAATTCATATCCATACTTCCACTAAAAGAAGCACTTGGATTACTGAATTGATACGCCCGGGAAACTTGATTCGATAACTTTGCTGTTGAAGCAGAAACACGGGTAAGGGTAGTATTACTCAAGGTAATATCTTCAGTCGGAGTAATTGAAAGTCCGTCTGCATGTACTATACCCCCAGTAGTAATAGTCATCCCTTCTTCTGAACCGAAATGAATTAATGGGCCAGTTTGTGAAAATGACTGAGAGGTAATTAAGGACAGGATAATTAAGAATTTGTATTTCATCGAATAAGAATCAATTGTTTTTTTTCAATTACAAACATAATTTTTTTACCAAATGAACCATAAAATTTAAAAAAATAAATTGTATCATAACTATACTTTGAGACAAATTAAAATAACAAACATCTACTTAAAGCCTCAAAATCTAAAAATAATTTAATTATTTCAACAACAAATAGAAAAAAAATAATTTTTCAATCCATTCAATAAAATTTCATTTGTTAAACATATCTTATCTAAAAAAAAATGATTTTTTTCGTTAATTAATAAAAACTTGAAGGATAGAAAAGGCTTAATCGCATAAAATCCGTAGAAATAAATAAAGTAGATTTCGTAGCCCGTAGGGGTGCCGATAGCTATCGGTACGAACCCCTGTTTCTCAAACAATTTTCTTAAAACAACAAAAGCGATCGTTTATGATCGCTTTTCGTAGCCCGTAGGGGAATCGAACCCCTGTTTCCAGAATGAAAATCTGGCGTCCTCACCCCTAGACGAACGGGCCATTTTGAGTTTTAAGTAATAAGTTATAGGTTGTAGGTAAGACTTATAACTTATAACTTACAACTTAGTACTTCTCAGGTAGCGGGAGCCAGACTCGAACTGACGACCTTCGGGTTATGAGCCCGACGAGCTACCAACTGCTCCATCCCGCACTGTATCATAATTTTAATGGGTTATGTGCCCAACGAGCTAAGCTCGATTTTATTGGGATTTCCATCCCGAAAATCGACAATTTTAAGCTTTAAAGAACGTGCTGTATTGCTTTTAAATTGGACTGCAAAGATATATTTCGTTTCTTTGCGGTGCAAATATATTTAAAAATAAATTTTACATGTCGCATAAAGCCGGATTTGTCAGTCTCGTTGGAAAACCAAACGTTGGAAAATCCACCCTAATGAATGCTCTTGTAGGAGAAAAACTATCCATAGTTACTCCCAAGGCACAAACTACGCGACATCGCATCTTGGGTATCGTGAATGAGCCCGACTCGCAAATAGTTTTTTCAGATACGCCCGGAGTGATCAAACCGGTTTACGGAATGCAGGAATCGATGATGAGTTTCGTAAATGGCTCTCTTGTTGACGCAGATATCATCTTATTTGTCACAGATATCAATGAGAAGTATGACGAAAATGACGTTCTTGAAAAACTAGCCAAAACCACCTCACCTATTGCGGTGGTAATCAACAAGATCGATAAATCAAACGAAGATTTGGTCAAAGAAAAAATACTGTACTGGGATGAAAAATTGAAGCCACAAGCAATTTTTGCAGTTTCAGCATTACATGATCATAATGTACCCGCTGTAATGCAATTCATTATGGATAATCTGCCTGAGCATCCAGCATATTACGATAAAGACACACTTACTGACAGGAACGAACGATTTTTTGTTTCAGAAATAATCCGTGAAAAAGTATTTAAACTGTACGATAAAGAAATTCCTTACAGTACCGAAGTAATCATTACTGCTTTTAAAGATGAAGCAAAGATCATCCGAATAAGCTCTGAAATTATTGTGGAACGTGATTCGCAAAAAAATATCATCATTGGCAAAGCTGGCGAAATGCTTAAAAAAGTTGGAACCTATGCCCGCAAAGACATGGAAGAGTTCCTTCAAAAAAAGGTCTTTTTAGAAATGTTCGTTAAAGTCATACCAGATTGGAGAAACCGAAAGAACTATTTGAAGAGTTTTGGGTATGAGGATTAGTATTGAGATAGGAGTATTGAGATATGAGTATTGAGTATTGAGACAGGAGATTGGAGTAAGTTGGAAATTATTTTTTAATAGTAAGAATAGGTATTAGGGATTACGGATTACGAGATACGAATTACTAACTACTAAATACTAACTACTAACTACTAATTACTAACTACTAACTAATAACCAACTAAATAGTATTGAGATATGAGTATTGAGTATTGAGACAGGAGATTGGAGTAAGTTGGAAATTAGTTTTTAATAGTAAGAATAGGTATTAGGAATTACGAATTAAGAATTAAGAATTACGAAATACGAATTACTAACTACTGGCTACTAACTACTAATTACTAACTACTAACTACTAACTACTAACCAACTAAAATGCCCTTAACAATACTCTGGGCAAATAAATAAAATTTGAATCGTAATAAATAGTACTAAATACTATGTACTAATTACTAAATACTAACACTAATGAGCAATATAGTAGCAATCGTAGGACGTCCAAATGTAGGTAAGTCGACATTATATAACAGATTAACCGAAACGCGCAAAGCGATAGTTGATGACTATAGTGGAGTAACCCGCGACAGACACTATGGAGTTGCTGAGTGGACCGACAAGCATTTTACCGTTATTGATACCGGTGGATATGTTGCGCACTCTGACGATGTGTTTGAAGCGGCAATACGTGAACAGGTAGTTATCGCAATTGAAGAGGCTACAGTTATTCTCTTTATGGTTGATGTGGTTACAGGCATTACTGACCTTGATGATGATATCGCCAAATTATTGCGCCGTAGCCAGAAGCCTGTTTTTGTGGTTGTCAATAAAGTTGATAATAATCAGCGACTCACAGATGCTAGCACATTTTACAGTTTAGGGCTGGGTGAGATCTATCCGCTATCATCCATGTCAGGTTCCGGTACAGGTGAGCTTCTGGATGAAGTTATCAAACATTTCGAACCCGAAGATGAGGATGAAAATCAGCTTCCTAAATATGCGATCGTGGGTAGACCAAATGTTGGTAAATCATCTCTGATCAATGCCCTGATAGGACGCGAAAGAAATATTGTAACGCCAATCGCAGGAACAACCCGCGACTCCATACATATTCATTATAACCAGTTCGGACATGAATTTATGTTAATTGATACTGCCGGACTGCGTAAAAAAACCAAGGTTAAAGAAAATATTGAATTTTACTCGGTGATGCGTACCATTAAAGCACTTGAAGAAGCCGATGTGGTGATCTTGATGATTGATGCTGTAGAAGGAATTGAATCACAAGACATCAATATCTTCCATCTTGCCGAGAAAAATAAAAAAGGGATCGTAATCTTGGTAAACAAATGGGATCTGATTGAAAAAAATACGAAAACAACCGGCATTTTTGAAGAACAAATCTATCAAAAGATAGCTCCGTTTACAGATGTGCCAATCGTATTTAC
>CANKAT010000124.1 GCA_947479815.1 Sphingobacteriaceae bacterium | reverse complement strand
ATTGTAGCTCATAGGTTTCTAGATTTATTCTAGTCCGAAAATTTGTCTCTGGGTCAAACCATGTAAGGTAACGCTCTTCAGCAAAACTATTTTTAGTGAATAGTAGAAAAACAACTACAAAAATCAGTTTGAAATATTTAATCATATTTTATTTGCTGCAACTAATATTTTTTATTCAATTAAGCTTTAAATCAACATTTTAATTCTAATAATTTCGAACTGCCCGAACAAATCTAAAACTGTTATCCTCAATTTTTCCAGCCTTCATTTTCTTCTCTTTTAAATCTAAATAATGTGCTTTTACACTGACAGAATCATCCCAGCTATCGCCACTCCAATACCCATTGCCATCAATTAATCCACCTAAACCAAACGAATAAAAATTGTCATAAATCAATTGAAGCTCATTTTTGGAAGGTAGACGCCAATCATCAAAACTATTTATTATTGACTCTTCACCAACTTTTTTTGCATCTTTCCAATTGCCCACACTGGTTGAACCAAATGTTGCAGGTTTGCTCTCATTTCTAATGTCATAAATAGCAAGAACTAAACCTACTCTTGGTTGAATATATTTAGGCATGACCTTAATCTTTAAAACATCCTCACCTCTTTTTACATTCATGATCACGTTTCCTTTTGGAAATTTTAACATAGCAGTTTTTATTTGGTCAAAATTTTCGTATGGTTTGCCATCTATACTTACTATTTCGTCTCCTATTTTGAAATCATAATAGGCTGGAAATTCATTGCTTACATAAGTCACCTTTTTTTCTTGGACTGCAATCCCAATTTTATAACCGCCTTCAATTGGATCATAAATTACATAGCCTCCATTTTTGATCATTGAAACTACGCCTCTTGGTTTTATCAGGTACCCTGATATTTTTTCTATTTGACTCAGAGTTTTTTTATCATCATATAAAAATGTACCTACTGTATTTCCTTGAGTAGGGAATGTAATCATCAGTTCGTTTAAAATCCCATAAGATTCATACTCATAATCACTGCTTCCTCTTTCACTAAATTTATGAAAATTTGATAATTGCCCCTTGCCGATAAACTGATTTTCTCCAGAATTTACAACAAAATTGCGGACATAAAATTCCCAATTTTGAGTCAAAGAATTTATAGCGTCAATAGAACTTTGTTTGCGTAAGTATATTTTTTTTGAAGTACCGTTATGATTAATAGTAACTGTATATACTTGTTTCTTTATTGAAGTATAGGTTTGAACTTCATCTTCTTTCAAAGAAATTGCAGAAAGAGTTTTGCTTAAATAATTAGCACAGAAATCAATATTTTTATTACATTTTGAAATGATTTCTAAGGGTATTTCCCAATTTTTACTTTCTGCGTCTAATGATTTAGGGTCACTGCTTTTAATAGTATAATCAAATGATAATTGAAAGGATTCATGAAGTAAACCAATCATATTAGTAATTGCATTGATCTCACCTTGTTCATTTAGCAATTGTTGCTTTATATTTATGGCAAATAATCCACCCTGAACTTCAATATTTATTCCTTTTGCTTGAACAAAACTGGTAAGTTTATCTATTGAAACGATCGTTTTTAACGTAACCCCCCATCTCATATCAGGTAATTGAGATTCATTTAAAACCTCGTACGACTTTATATTCCCACTCGAAACCGATGACATTTGATCTGCCACCACCTGATCATTAAACATTTCTGTTTTGGTTGAAATGAAAGCTCCAAAGGCTTGTTCAGTGGCACTACGCAAAGCAGCTTGTTTCGCATCTTCCAATGTCTTACCACTACCACTTGCTGTGATCGTTACGTCTTTGTTGTTTGTTTGTGAAAATCCATTTTTAGCAGCAAATAAGACGAAAAATAGTGTCACGATTATTTTGAAATTTTGCGTTTTCATGTTAAAACTTTGAGTAATAGGAATAGGTTGTTTTGTTTTGTGTGATTTCTTTACCAAAAAGTAATTCCAGGCCTTGTATAAATCCAATGGCATGTTCTTTAACTACTTCTGTGCTGGTAATTTCAGTTCTTTTATCGTTTTCGTCAGTCCTAATTATTTGTTCTGAAGTGATGGTGGAACCATTTACCATGGTGTTCACCAACTGCTTTGCTTTCATAAATGCAGCTTTATCTCGCATTTCAGGGCTAGTATATTTCGCGTTTTCTAAAGTTATCGTGCTTACAACATATTTATTGCCAGGTGCAGAAATGATGCGTGCACCGTCAATGCTTTTTTTCTTGCTCATTTCAGTGATAAAATCTTCAAGCGTTGTGCATAAAAAAAGATACGTGTTTTGATTTCCTTTTTCTATTCTATCAATCATTTCAAACTTGATACATGGTTCGGCAAAACCTTGTTCGGCAACATCCTGAGCTTTTATTTGTGCTTTAGCAACTGCGCTAAGTAGAGAGTCTTTGGGGATATTCATAAATGCAACAGCTACTGCATAGTAATTTCTTTCTTCTCCTTCTAGTTTCTTGATTCCCTCAAAAGGAGCTGAGTTATAAACCCGCTTTACAAAATTTATAGCAGAGGTTTTTTCATTATTGAAGGATTGAGCATATACCCCCAGAGTTGAGATTGCAAGTAAAAAAGAGAATAAAAATTTATTCATAATAAAAATAGATTTATTTTTCTTGGCCATCATTTAAAAATATTTCAAATTTTAGCTGATATATGAAAGATGATTGCTTAATGTAATTATAATTTAAAAACTACGGACAGCACCAATAAACAATTCGGTTTCACTACCTATTCGCTATCCTATAAAAAAATTTCTTTTGGCTTTTGCTGCTTACAAATTGAAGTAATCAAGCAAGAATAAATGGTTTAGGGTTAATTTGATGTAATTAATATTTATGAAGCTCAGGAATAACAGTAAATGAATCTAATGTTTCGAAATCACTTTTTGAAAACTTTAAATCAAGGCCTAAAACTAGGTTATAATCAACCCTGTTATTATTGATCACAGAACCCATATGCTCTGAATATTTATTTATTTCAGACTGTTTTGGAATATTTTTAAGAAAATCAAATCTAAGCTCTAAGCGATTATTAATTTTATCAGTAGTTTTTAAATAGTTTTCAAATGCCCTATCAGACTCATTGGATTTTTCAGATTCATCAGAAAATACATAAGGCAACCACTTCCAATAAACTCCTGCATTAGGAGATTTTTCAATATTTTTTATAATAAAATTGTTTGCAAAAACATTTGATTTTATGAGTTCATACGAGTTAGGCAATTCGAATTCTGGCTTTGATACAATCTTGAAGTCACAGGTCTTGTAATACAAGTATTTGTCCAATCCATTAATCTCACTAAACGAAAAAGAACTTCTAAGATAGTAAGTCCCAACACCTAATATTTCGATTTTATATAGAGGCAAATTCGATTGCTTTCGAAAAGCAACTGTCGCTTCATCCAAGGATACATTTTTAAGTAAATTAACAAAGTCTGAAAAAAAAGCAAATAGGTTTTCATTGGCCTTTATTCCTACCTCAAGCTCAATGGAATAATTCTCGCCATTAACTTTAGGAGGTTTAGTTAGTAGCGTAAAATCAAAATAAATTTGTGAATCGAATCTTGAATTAAGAAAATTATTAATAGCACTAGCCTCTGTTTTACTATAAAAGTCTTCTTTTTTAACATTAAAACTAAATGCCCCTCCATTTAAACTAACGGTTCCTCCTTTACTTTCTACAAATGACATCAACTTATTTAATGATAATGTGACCCTTAAAGTAATCTCGTAGCTTTTGTTAATCGTTTCATTTTCTGATATAATATCAAATTTTTGAATATTTCCATTAGCCACTGAAATAATTTCATCCTTAACTAGACTATCGTTTAATATTTCTGTTTTGGACGATATAAATGTTCCAAAAGCTTGCTCAATAGCACTTCTAAATGCATTTTGCTTAGCTTCATCTTGTGTTTTCCCTTTTCCACTAACAACTATAGTTACGACCTTGTCATCTTGTTTTGCTTCATCTTTGGTTTCCCCTTGGCCGCTAACCGTTAGTGTAACAGTTTTATCGGTTGGAGCGGTTTGGGCAGCTGAATTGGCTTCGGCTGTATTTTGTGCCACCGCTGATGGAGTATTAAAATCGGGAATTATCGATTTCAACTCTTCCATGAATTTTACCAAGGCTTTTATGTTTTTATCGTCTTCTTTTTTAATGGTTCTCAGAAATTTTAATTCTTCATCGTATTTCTCATAGGCCTTTTTATAATTATTTAGTGCATAATAATTACCGGCAGTTAAAGCCATGCAATAGATTTGGGTGTTTTCATCTAATGGCCCGTATTGTTTATTTAACAATTGCTCAAATAGCACTATAGCTTCTGCATGTTTTTTCTGTTTATTTAATTCCATCGCACGCTTAAATTCGGCTTGTTGGGCAAAGCTTTGGGTAGAAAGAAATAGAAGGAATAGGGTAATGTATTTTTTCATGAATGGGGTTGTTATTTGGTAGTTTTTTGGATTTCGCGGTAAAAGATAAACACCTTGCGTTTGCTCTGCTCATCGTCAAAATTGGTAAGTAGCTCTAAGCCTTGGCTAAAACCCGCTGCGTTTTCTTTAATAGATTCTATACTTTCTACCACGGTGTTTGTTTTATCTCCGGCCTTTTGTTCGGTGGTTTTTACAACCAAATCCATATTGATATTAGAGCCATTTAAATAGGTACTCGCTTGTGATTGAGCCTTTACCTGCGCCACACGGTTCATTATAGATGGATTGGTATATTTTGTTTTATCCAGGCTAAGCACAGAAACCAAATATTGGTGATCATAATCATCTATAATTTTTACACCTTCAAAAGGTGCAGCTTTATACATTCGTTTAATGAAGTTAACCATGGATGTTTTGTCCTCATTAAAGGATTGCCCATAGGCTGAAATAGAAAGCAAAAGATTTAAAATAATTAATATTTTTTTCATCAGGTTAGATTGTATTTTTAACGAGTGTAGTTTTTATTTTTTTCTGATCGATATTTTATATTCTTCAACTTTTTCTAAATCAGATAGTCTCAGTGTATTCTCCATGTAAAAACTTGCAACATTTTTGTCACTTGGCTTAAAGTCGAATAAAGAAATAACTGCCATATATCCATTTTCTGAACTATCATTTTGACCTCTGATATCTTTGGGCAAATCATGATCAGCCTGGTAAAGGAAACCATATTTTTCAGTATAAATTTTCTCGAAAATTGAATCATCACGACCGCCATTATAATAGAGATTCTTGTCATATTGACTAATTTTTTCATAAAGACTGACTATAGATACACCCTTTTTACAACCTGTATTCCCATTGGAGTTAAAGGTTCCAAATAAAGTATTTGGACCATTGCTTGTCAATCGAAAATTATTAAAATTACATCTTGAATTAAAGATCGGGCTTAAATTGTCTTGAATTACTTGGAAAGAATAATCGCCATGGTTAGAAATTTTTGGCAAATCATCATAATTAAATATATAAGTTTTTTGTCCTGTTAATAAATTTGAAGAATTAAAGACTTCTAAGCCATTTGTAATTTCAAAATTCAACAATGAATTTTTAGTGT
>CANKAT010000123.1 GCA_947479815.1 Sphingobacteriaceae bacterium | reverse complement strand
TCATCTTCCCCAAATACGTCATCACCAACTTTTGCGCTATACATGGCTTCCAGCATTCCGGCAGTTGGACGCGTAACTGTATCGCTGCGCAGGTCTACGATCATTTTATTCTCATTCATATTCAGTTCAATTAAATAATGCAAAAAAGCTAAATAAATGGTGCCCAAAAGCAAAAACTATACAGTATAAATTAAGTAAAAATTAGACTTTTTTTTGCATATGAAATAAACATATTTAACCTTAAGCCAAAGGTAAACAATCCAACATCAAAAAAAGTAGGCTCTATCCTGACAGCCATATCTGTACAGATAGTGAGTGCCCTGAACGTATTTTTTCAATTGATCTGCAAGTATAAACTGTAAGGCGATTTTTTTTTAAAATTTATGTTGCTTAGACCATTGCATCGAAAGGGGCCTATAGTAAGCAATAACAAGTAATAAAGTCAAAGCTATAATTGATGATAAGCCTTCCATTATGCTGTTACTTATAATATCGTATACAATTTGGCTTTCTTCGAATGTTGTCTTTTTCATATTTCCATTTTTATTAGCTTTTTACACTACTTTTAATAGGCCAAACTTTTGGAAAGTCTACAAATGATTTCAAATATTATGAAAAGAGTGTTATTATTTTTGGGTGCATTGCTATGTTTATTTGCGTGTAAAAAGCCTGAATCCACTATAAATTCTGCTCCTGCAGTTTCAATTGTTCAGGAAGATTCAATAAAGTTCACAACAAATTTTGATACTGTAATTAATAATGTTGTTGACACATTACCTTTAATAATTAATTTAAAATCTAAAATTCCTGCTTCAGGGGTGTATTTCAATATATTGGCTAAATTAATAGATTCTTCTAAGGTCATTTTTAAAAAAGACACATTAATAAATCAAACTCGTTTGGCGCTTAAAATTCCAGGGTTTAACAATCTAGGTGTTTTTAATATTTCGGTTACATTAACATCCAAATCGACAGCTAGTAATTCACTTTCTAGTACTTATAATTATACCCAACGAATTCAAATTAATGAATCCGAGTTTAAATTTAATCATTCAAAAAGTGAATTTATTTGGAAGGCATTGCCAGTTGCAGGTTTTGGTTCAATAAACTTTATGAGTGCTGATGGTAAGGAAGTAATGATAATTACACCTTCTCTGCAAAAAGATCCATATCCGGCACCAGATGTCCCAACTTTTAGCCTTGTCAAAAACAATAAAAACAAGTGGGCGATTAAAAATTATTTTGATAATATAAATATGGGCATGGGTGGTCGTGATGTTCAACGATTTGGTGCAAATGGCTTTGTTTGGGCTGACACAGGGCCAGAACCAAGCAATTTATCAAGCAATGATTATCCAATGGGTAATGTCTGGATTGCAAATGTTTCAAATAGTGATAATATTCAATGGACAAAAGTCAATAAAGATGTTAGTTTTTATCATAGTTGTTATGCAGGGGATTTAAATAAAGATGGACTATTGGATATTGTAGCGTTGCAAATAACTCCTACAAAAAGTCCAATAAAAGAAAGGATTCATCCTTATTTGAATATAGGGAATAATACTTTTAAATTGGATAATATAATTATACCAACTCCTGAAAATGGATGTGCAATAAAAGTTCAGCAAGGTATACAGGATGATAGTAATTGCCCTGATTATTCATCATTGTCAATAATTGTTGATGATATTGATGGGGATAATAAATTAGATATAATAAAAGCAAGTGGAGCTCATTCTTCTACAGACATAGTAAGACATAGTTTTGAAGTTTATTCGGATCCTGATGGAGATAGTAAATTTGATGTTTTGAAATTCAATCCTTTAATGGGCAATTATCTAAAAAGTGATGAGTATGGTGTTTCTAGAATGAAGTTATATGACTATGATAAAGACGGGAAAAAGGATTTATTTGCAAAATATGAGCAAAATACTAGAGGATTATCTAATTATGGCGGATTGGAAGTTTTTCATAATGAAGGAAAAGGTGTTTTTAAACCTTCTGGGATGAGCCTCGATATATATAATAATAATTTTTTAATGGGGGATTTTGATATGTTGGATGTTGATAATGATGGTGATTTGGACGTAGTATTTAATGCATTTAAAAATACTCAAGAAGACGATCTCATTTATGGATTTTCCGGGAAATTATATGATAATATCAGCGCTAATAATACGGCCACTGTCAATTTTGATAAATTGATTTTATTTAATGAAAATGGAAAGTATGTAAGTAAGAATTTAGGTTTTCAAAGAAAATTTCAATATGCCGGAGCGCTTGTTTGGATAAAACCTTTTAAAGTAAATAATAGGTTTAAATTTATTTGTTTGTTTAGGAAGGGCGATTATAATAATCCTTCAACATATAGTACAAGTATAGTTGAAGTATATCCCAAATTTTAATTTTTAATGATATTAATACTATTGTTATTGGTGTTTTTTTTGAATTCTTATTTTCAAGATTATGTAGGCTTCCCTATTTTTCATACTAATCAAGAGTATAATTTTCAATTGAATAATTTCGCCAATAATTTAGGTGGAACGTGGTTATTTAAAGATCAATAAGGACTTTGATTTTTGTATTCTTTCAACTATTTATGGAATTCTCCTATTCCTTAATGGCCTCTCCGATTTGGGTTTTTGTGAATCTGGTCTTTCTAATATTTCCGTTTTAATTTAGCAATTCATGCTATTATTCATTGGCTGAAGTTTGTGGCAGTCTACAAATCTGAATGATAATATATTGCATAGTGTTCTATTGACAATAAGTATTAATTCTTACCTTTAACCTTTTATAATAAAAATAATTATGATCATAATTGCTGACGGCGGATCTACCAAAACCAATTGGTGTTTATTGAATGAATCTGGTCAAAAGATTTATTTTAACACAGAAGGTTATAATCCATACTTTGTAAGTTCAGACTATATTGTAAAATCTCTTTTAAAGGATCTTCCATCTGATCTTGATCTGAATAAAGTAACCGAGCTTAACTATTATGGAGCTGGTTGTTCAACTGAAGATAAGTTGAAAATCGTTTCAGATGCAATGGCAACGGTATTTACTAAGGCTAGTATTTATATAGGGCATGATCTGCTTGCAGCTGCCCGCGCATTACTTGGATTAGACACTGGCTTTGCAGCAATTTTAGGAACAGGCACGAATACCGGATTATATAACGGAAAAGATATTTCATTAAACATTGATTCAGCTGCCTATATTTTAGGTGATGAGGGCAGTGGTTGTTACATAGGGAAAAAATTGCTGACTGATTACATTCGAGGATATATGCCTGAAGTTGTTAGAGAACGTTTTTGGGAGACCTATAAA
Source organism: Sphingobacteriaceae bacterium (assembly GCA_947479815.1). Lineage (GTDB taxonomy): Bacteria > Bacteroidota > Bacteroidia > Sphingobacteriales > Sphingobacteriaceae > Daejeonella. The sequence continues at coordinate 2,545 of CANKAT010000123.1, read as the reverse complement.
TTAACACCTGATGAAGTTACTGATGAGGTTTATACCAAACCATTAGCCAATCGTTTTTGTGCGAGTTTCAGTAAGTTCGTGTATGATAACAATGTGCATGCAGAGTATTCCAGAAAAATTGTGAAAACATCTTTTGTTGACTTTTTCGAAAATTTAGTGAGCCATTATCCTAATTATAAAGATTACACATTTAATTGCATTGGCTCTGTTGGGTATAATTTTAGAAATGTACTCGAAGAAACGGCTACAGACTATGGTATGAAAGTAGGAAAGATCATTCGTTCGCCTATAGATGACCTAGTTCGTTATCATGTTGAACTAGCTCCAAGGTAGTGCCATGCGGGTCAAGCTCGCTTTGGCAGGTGGGTTAAGCCTGTATTGAAATAATTTAGATTAGTTAGTCCCTTCATTGCGGGATTGATTCGCAATAACGCTAATATTTCCATCTACCTCCAAAATAGCGAGCTTTACATTTTTATAAGACTCAATTCCATGTTGCCTTATCGCTTCTTCTAGCTCATCCATATTGATGCTTTCTGCATGCATATTACTGAAATCTACTTTTCCATTATAAATCAGAATCACTGGCTGTCCTTCGATCATGTTTTTAATGCCTTTAGACCGAAACATTATTATTTTTAGGATATAATTAAGAGTGAACAATACAGTAGCGGCAGTAATACCTCCCAGCAAGCTTGTATTGGGTCCAACCATTGCATTTTGTACAGAATTACTGATCAGTACTAGAAAAACCAAATCAGTAGTGGAAAGTTGTGACAATTCCTTTTTGCCGAAAATTCTGATTGCGAATACCATAAATAGATAGACAGCAATACTTCTTAAAATAATATCCAGATAGGGGTTAATCTCCATTTTATAGTATTAATATTGATTGTCCGTTCATATTTATTTTTGTTTCATGTTCAAGTAACCATTGCTTTCGCCATAGTCCGGCAGAGAATCCAATAAGTTTTCCATTGCTGCCTATTACTCGATGGCAAGGTATAGCGATCAATAGTTTGTTCTTTCCATTAGCAGAGGCAATTGCTCGAATGGCTAATGGTTTTTTCATTCGTTTAGCCAGAGCTGCATAGGTGATGGGTTTGCCCGCATCAATTCTTTGTAGTTCATTCCAAACATTTTTTTGAAAGTCTGTACCTATTTGAAGCATTGGGAAATCAAAATTAGTTCTATTTCCTTCAAAATATTCGATGAATTGTACTTTAGCTATTTCAGTGATCTTATTCGGATTTTGATCTGTTAATTGATCCGAAAAGTTTATTGAAAACACCTCATGCTCATTTGCTTTAATGATCAATTGCCCAATCGGACTTTCTATAAATGAGGAAAACATCCTTACAAATTACAAAGAAATATCCGAATTGGCTATAGAATACCTGAAACTGAATTGCAAAGTATATATTTGCTTTGATGCATTTATTCAACCAGGTAAAGATTCTGATCCGTAAAGAGATCATGCTTGAGTGGCGTTCAAAATACGCCTTGAATGGTATATTATTGTATGTAGTATCCACTGTTTTTGTATGCTACCTGGCCTTTCGGGAGGTCAGTAGTGCTCCAACCTGGAATGCTTTATTCTGGATCATCATGCTTTTTGCTTCAGTAAATGCAATTACAAAAAGTTTTATCCAGGAAAGCAGGGCTAGACAACTCTATTATTATACGATTACCAGCCCGCAGGCAATCATCATCTCCAAGATAGTATACAATATAATGCTGATGCTATTACTTTCAGCCATTGCGTTGGGATTTTATACCCTTGTTTTTAAAAACCCCCTTGGCGATCCATTATTCTATATGCTTTCTGTATTGCTAGGCAGTATCAGTTTTGCTTCAGTATTTACTATGATATCTGGGATTGCATCCAAAGCAAGTAATGGAGGTGGCTTGATGGCTATTTTAAGTTTTCCGGTGATCATACCTTTGCTTGTTGTGCTAATCAAGTTGTCTAAAAATGCTATGGATGGTTTAGACAGATCGGTTTCTTACGATGAGATTGGAGTGCTTTTGGCTATAAATGTTATCGTAGTTACTACTTCTTTATTGTTATTTCCTTACCTTTGGCGTGATTAAAATGCAACATTATGAATAAAAGCTGGTGGAAAATTTTGGCTATAGTTCTTGTACTATTCTCCATTGTCGCAGGTTTTTTATTTCATGTTCCAGCCAAGCCAATTCTTAACGAAACTATAAGGAATATTCATTTTCATGTTCCTATGTGGTTCTCTATGATCGTGATGCTTACTGTTTCTTTTATCTATAGCATCCGCTTCCTTAACTCAGCTAATGAAAATGACGACTTGATGGCAGTTGAAAGTGCCAATGTGGGTATAGTATTTGGAGTGCTTGGATTAGTTACTGGAGCAGTTTGGGCTAAATTCACTTGGGGAGAGGCCTGGAGCAATGACCCTAAACAAAATAGTGCCGCAATTGCTTTGCTGGTTTATCTGGCTTATCTGGTTTTAAGAAATTCACTTGAAGAAGAACAAAAAAGAGGAAGAATATCAGCTGTTTATAATATTTT
>CANKAT010000122.1 GCA_947479815.1 Sphingobacteriaceae bacterium | reverse complement strand
TTACAGGATAAAAAAGAACCTGTAAACGCATTGCAGGATTAAATCAAAAACTGTAAACTTTTTTTAGGACGATACAAATTGCCGCACACTCCCGATCGGGACAAGGCGGTGGAACGGTTATTAAAGGTCTGTGTCCGTAGAACTCCTTTGGAGCTATCGTGACGGATAAGAAAAAATTTGCTTAACTGTCATGCGCGGCATTGGATAGGGCTTAAGCTCTAATTTCACCTCAAAACAATTATTCCGCGCTAGCTGAGATTTTATTAATTTGGTATTTAATTATATCCATAAAAGAGTAAAATGAAAAGCAGTATACTTTGTTTTGGTGAAATGTTATGGGATATTTTTCCTGAGGGAGCAATTCCCGGCGGTGCACCAATGAATGTCGCTATTAGCCTGAATAAATTAGGGTCTGATGTATTCATGTTAAGTGGTTGCGGAAAAGATAATCATGGTGATAACCTGCTTGAATACCTCCATGAAAGCGGTCTTTCCACAAAGTTCATTCAGCAGAACAATTATCCAACAGGCCTTGTGAATGTACATCTCTCAGAACAAAAGGACGCCAATTATGAAATTGTTTTTCCTTCAGCATGGGATTATATAGAGCAAGTAGGGGCTCTTCCAGAATTTCATGTTCTGGTTTATGGGAGCCTGTCTTGCCGCAATAAAGTATCTTTTGAAACATTAACAGGTTTATTAGATACCGGGGCGCTCAAGGTTTTCGATGTAAATTTTCGTCCTCCTTTTGTAGATCAGGATATTGTTGAGCAACTGCTTAAGAAATCAGATCTAGTAAAAATGAACCATGAGGAACTTTTTCAACTAGCAGCATGGAACGGATTTGACTCACATGATTTAGAATTAACGGCAGACCTCGTTTTTAAAAACTATTCACTCAAGATACTTTGTGTGACACTTGGTGCCGAGGGTGCATTTTTGAAGACACCGGATGAAAAATTATATCAGAATGGATTTGTTGTCGAAACCACAGATACCGTTGGATCTGGGGATGCTTTCCTTGCGGGATTTATCCACCAGTATATGGACGATAAACCGCTGAATGATGCCCTTAAATTTGCTTGCCAGCTTGGGGCCTGGGTTGCATCTCAAAAAGGGGCAAATCCTCCTTTTTTAAAGGAGAATATTGAGAAACTTTCAGAAAGAAAAATAAATTAATATCAAAATGGGTAAACACTATTTTTTATATAAAAGCGCGGTTGTGGCCTCACTTGCAGGCTTCCTTTTCGGCTTTGATACAGTGGTAATTTCAGGTGTGGAACAGACCATTCAAAAACTTTGGGGACTAAACAGCATGTTGCATGGGCTGGTTATTAGTATGGCTCTTTGGGGTACTGTAATTGGTTCGCTGATCGGCGGATGGCCTACCGAATATTTTGGCAGGAAAAAAACCTTGCTTTGGGTAGGTCTGCTTTACCTCGTGTCGGCCCTCGGCTCTGCTATGACTACTGAGGTTTATTCGTTTATGATCTTCAGATTAATAGGAGGGCTCGGTGTTGGTATATCGACAGTTGCGGCGCCGATGTTTATTTCTGAGATAGCTCCTCCAAAATATCGGGGCCGGCTTACGGGCATGTTCCAGTTTAATATCGTATTCGGTATCCTTGTTGCTTTTCTGTCCAATTCCTTGCTGGGAGATATCGGCGAAAATTCCTGGCGCTGGATGTTAGGTGTGCAGGCATTCCCAGCCTTTGTTTTTACCCTTTTGTGTATCGGTTTACCCGAAAGCCCACGCTGGCTAATTGTCTGTAAAAATGATTTGGATGGAGGCCTGGCGGTGCTTAAAAAGACAAGCCCTAGTTCTTCTGAAGGAGAGATCAAGCTTTTATATAATCAAATTATAGCCTCGGCAAATGAAAAACAACAGCCTCGTGCGCTGTTTACCCGTCGCTTGCTCAAGCCCGTTCTCCTGGCCTTTTTCATTGCTTTTTTTAATCAGCTTTCAGGGATCAATGCCATCCTATATTTTGCACCGCGAATTTTTCAAATGGCCGGTCTTGAATCACAGGCCGCTCTTTTGCAATCTGTAGGTTTAGGCATCACTAATTTGATATTTACATTTGTTGGATTATGGCTCATTGACCTTTTGGGACGCAGAAAATTGCTTTATATCGGTTCCTTGGGTTATATCTTCTCCCTTGGGCTTACAACCTGGGCCTTTGCTTCAGGAAATGTGGGAATAGTGCCATTATATATTTTTGCCTTCATCGCTGCCCATGCCATCGGTCAGGGCGCTGTAATTTGGGTGTTTATCAGCGAGATTTTCCCCAACAGACAACGCGCATTTGGACAGTCGCTAGGAAGTTTTACTCATTGGTTTTTTGCCGCCCTGATAACCCTGGTTTTTCCGCTGATGACAGAAGTGTTCAAACCAGAGGTCATATTTGGAATATTTTTAGGAATGATGGTGCTGCAGTTACTCTGGGTGTTCCTTTTTGTTCCAGAAACTAAAGGTGTTCCTTTGGAAGAAATGGAAGATCGCATGAAAAATTAATTCTTTCAGGAGGATTCTTTCCAGTGCTGGCGCATGCGTGTCGCGTGTGCCAAACAAGAAAAAGTATACTTAAATCTAGTAGTTAGATTGAAATTAGCACGCGCGGCACGCGCGGGCTAAATGAGAAAAATTCCTTAAATTCGATCCATATACATTTACAGTGGCAAAACCTATACTCGTACTAAAGTTTGGAACTGCATCAATCACCACCATAGATGGGGAGCTTGATGAGGTAGTGATTGAAGAAATAGCCCGGCAGGTGGCATTGATCCATCAAGAATATGATCTAGTGATCGTTTCATCGGGAGCCGTTGCTGCCGGAAAGAAATTTCTAAAGAATTATGGAGGCACACTGAATGAGAAGAAAGCTGCTGCCTCTGTTGGAAATCCACTTTTATTAAATACATACGCTAAATATTTTACACCACATGGCATTGCTATTGCGCAAAGTCTGTGTGAACGCCATCATTTTTCAAATCGTGATCAGTTCCTGCAGCTTAAGCGAACCTATGAGGAACTCTGGGCAAGTAATATTATCCCAATTGCTAATGAGAATGATGTGGTGAGTAACTTGGAATTGAAATTTTCTGATAATGATGAGCTAGCTACACTGATCGCTGTTGGTTTTGGTGCTTCTCAGGTTTTGTTCAGCACTTCGGTCCCTGGTGTTTTGGATGGGCATGGTAAAGTAATTACGGAGCTCGATACCAGCGATAAGAAAATTCTATTATTAGCGAATAAGGAAAAATCTGCTTCTGGTTTAGGAGGCATGACCTCGAAATTGAATTTTGCCCGCTTAGCCAATCAAATGGGAATCCGCGTGGTTATATTCGGTATCCGAACTGATAATGGGATCATTAAAGCACTTGAAGGTTCAACAGGTACTTTATGCCTACCCCAGAAGAGTGATCTTTCAGCACGTAAAAAGTGGCTGGCCAGTGGAAGTCTTGTCCGTGGCCGGATTCAAATCGATGCGGGGGCTTGTAAAGCTTTGAAAGACAGGCATAGTCTGCTTGCTGTTGGAATTAAGAAAGTACTGACCGGTTTTGAGAATGGTGAAATCATTGAGATTCTTGATGAAGACAATAATGCGGTAGCGGTTGCCATCGCGAAGATCGATTCAACAACTTTGACCAAGGATACTAAAGTAAAAAATCTGGAAGTGGCGCATGCCGATAATATTGTTTTATTGTAAATTTTGAAAATGGAATCGATACAATCTCTACTTGAACAGGCCTCGCAGGCAACCATCGCGGTGAAGCTTTTAAGTGATGATGAAAAAGCAGATATACTGAGGTCTCTGGCAGCAAAAATTAGGGAAAACACGGCCACTATTATTTCTGAAAATAAACTGGATCTTAACCGTATGTCTGATTCTGATCCCAAGAAAGACCGCTTATTACTATCTCCAAGTAGGATTGAAGATCTTGCAAAGAGTGTGGAAGATATTGCTTTTCTGCCTGACCCGAGTAATCGTTTGCTTTCTGAGCGGATGCTGGATAATGGCCTTCTTGTTCAGAAAATAACGGTCCCACTGGGCGTAGTTGGCGTAATTTATGAATCGAGGCCCAACGTGACTATTGATGTTGCCGCTTTATGCATTCAATCTGGCAATGTTTGTGTTTTGAGAGGGGGTACTGATGCTTTTTATACCAATACATTTCTAGTTGCCTTGATTCAAGAGGTACTGGCAAGTTTTGATCTGGATGTGAATATAGTTCAGTTGCTTCCTACCGACAGAAAATTCATGCCCGAACTGCTCACGGCAACTAAATATGTCGATATTTTAATTCCTCGTGGCTCACAGCAATTGATTGATTATGTGCGCGAGCATGCTTCAGTGCCTGTAATTGAGACTGGGGCAGGCGTTTGCCATACGTATGTAGAAGCTTCTGCTAATCTTGACAGTGCCGCTACCATCGTAACTAATGCCAAGGTATCCCGCCCATCAGTTTGTAATTCACTGGATACGGTTATTGCAGATAGAGAAATTTTAGAGCCCTTGCTGCGTCTTTTAGCTCCCAAACTCGAGGCCTATCAGGTAGAGATCTTTGCTGATCCGGAGTCATACACTATTCTGAAGCAGCTGAATTATCCATTTCTAAAACAAGCAGTAGAAGCAGACTTTGGCCGGGAATTTCTTGATTTTAAATGTTCTATAAAAACGGTTGGCGGATTTGATGAGGCAACTAAACATATCCGTAAATTTTCTTCCAAACATTCTGAAGCGATCGTTTCGAAAAATATAGTGCACTGTGAACGCTTTCTGAATGAGGTAGATGCCGCGGCAGTTTTTACTAATGCTTCGACACGATTTACGGATGGTGGAGTATTTGGACTTGGAGCTGAGATTGGAATTTCCACCCAAAAATTGCATGCCCGTGGTCCTTTTGCACTTGAAAAACTGGTGACAGAAAAATGGATCATACGAGGCCAAGGTCAGGTAAGATAAGATACGCTAGCGCACGCGTGTGCTTTATTAATTAAACAATACCTTGCAAGCGTTTGCCTATGTTGCATGTGCTCATAAAAAAACCAATTTGACTAATCTGCTCATTTCCTTTAAGGATGTAAGTATCCGACATTTCAATACCCTTGTCTTTGAGGATTTGAATTTCAGTCTTGAAAAAGGTCAGCACTGGGCTTTGGTTGGGAACAGTGGCTCCGGAAAAAGTACTTTTCTAGATTTTATCATGGGTAAAGCGTCCATGGCTAGAGGTGAGGCATACTATCCTTATTTTGATCAACATATTCAGGAGCATCATCAAGATGACCCCTTGTTTAACCGGTATAAACTGATTACTCAGGTATCTGCAAGGCATGAATTCCGAAATCTTTCCAATACTAGTGACTTCTATTATCAGCAGCGTTTTAATTCATGCGATTCTGAAGATGCGGATACAGTATCAACCTATCTTTCAAGTATTCGGGTAGTAAATCCTACGGGCTTATGGACCATTCAAAAGTCTACAGAACGCTTAAGATTAACGCATCTGCTTGATAAAGAGCTTATTAAATTATCTAATGGTGAAACCAAAAGATTAATGCTTGCCGCAGCATTGATCAAAAATCCAGTATTACTCTTGCTCGATAACCCTCTGAACGGGCTAGATGTATCTGCCCGTCAAGATTTTAATGAACTTATTCGTGAAATAGCTGAATCAGGAATTAGCATCATTATGGCAACTCCAGCGACAGAAATTCCAGAGTCGATTACCCATGTGGCGGTATTGGAAAGTGGAAAAATGATCATTCAATGCACTAAAAATGAGTTTAAACCGATTAGTTTTCGAACAATTGATCAAATACAAACAAATCAGGACGAACTGAAACAACTGCTCTCAGCTACTCCTTCTGTAGTATATGATACCATTATCGGAATG
>CANKAT010000121.1 GCA_947479815.1 Sphingobacteriaceae bacterium | reverse complement strand
CGTTTTATATTCAAATATCTATAAAAACATATATCTAACATCTATCTAATAAAAATAATCTGCATGCAAACATTAGGAAAAAAGATCCGTCTTTTAAGGCATCAAAAAAGTTGGAGTCAGGAAGACGTAGCTAAACAGCTAGGAATTTCTATTCCGGCATTTTCAAAAATTGAAACTGGAATTACTGATATCAATTTATCCAGGTTAGAGCAAATTTCGAAATTGTTTGAAATGACTGTAGTTCAATTGCTTAACACCCATGGGGCCGAAGACCAGGAAAACTATAATATGGAAGTTATTACGCTTACCCAGAAACTTCATGAACGTGAAGTAGAACTTATTGATCTGCAGAAAAAGATCATCGAGTTGTATGAGGTCAGAAAATAATAAAAAAGGGCTTTCATTCGAAAGCCCTTTTTTATTAGAATATTTTTCTTAATGTAACATGTTTTTTCCCAAGTGTTGCTCCTGTTGCTTCATGGATAGATAACATTTTATCATTGAAATCGCCTACCCAAGATAATTCCAATTCTTCATATTGATTCATTGGAATAACATATTCTTTGAGCTTAATAAACAAAGCAGATTCTAATCCAAGTTTTTGAAATTGCTTTTTTGTGCCCATCACTACCGCGCGCATTCTGCTTACTCCTTTCCAACGGTAGTATAAAAATTTTAATTTCTCAATCAGGCCAAGTTTTCCATTAAAGCTTTTGATCATTTGGTTTGCATCAGGAATAATGACAATTACTGATGCGGGTTCTTCATTGATGTAAGCAAACCAAATTAGTTTTTCATCCATGACTGTTTTCATTTTATTGAAACTTTCAAGAATGCCTTGAGATTCAAGAGGAACAAAATTTTCGAAATCTTGCCAGGCATCATTATAGATCTCTGCAAAGTCTTTTGCAAATGATTCCAGTTTCCCTACTTCCAAATGCCTAAACGAATAGCCTGGTTTATTGGCAACCCATTGAGCAATTTTGGTGAAACGCTCAGGAAATGGCTTTTTTACCTCTAAATGATTCGTAATCTGCTCATAAAGAACGGTGAAGCCATAATCTTCAAATAGTTTTTTATAATAGGAGTGATGATAGTTCATACCATAAGAGGGAGTAGTGAACCCCTCAATGAGTAGCCCCCAGAAGCTGTCATTCTCGCCAAAGTTGATGGGTCCATCCATCGCTTTCATTCCTCTTGCAGAAAGCCATTGTTGTGCGGTATCAAATAATAATGTTGCAGCTTCAGTATTGTCAATACATTCAAAAAAACCTATACCTCCAGTTGCCTGTTGTGGTTGATAGGCTTTTTTTTCATTGATGAATGCAGCAATTCGACCAATCAATTTTCCATCATCAGATTTTAATACCCATCTGGTGCATGATCCATGACTATGAAAATTATTTAGTTTTGGATTGAATACTGCATTAATATCTTTATCAAGGGGACAAACCCAAAACGTATCATTTTTGTAAAGCTCACGTGCTACATCTAAGAATTCGGTAGCCACTTGGGTATGATCAACTTCTTTTAAAATCATAAGGTTTAAGGCGATTAAACAAAAAAAGCATTCAGAGAACTGAATGCCTGAATAATTGATTAGGGCTTATTTCATTAAAAATCGTCTTCCTCATCATCGAAATTATCGAAATCCTGAATGTCATCATCTAATTGTAAGTCAAAATCATCTTCATCATCTAACACTAGACGTGATGAATCCTTTGGATCAGTCAAATTAGTTTGCTTCTTCACCGGGCCTTTAGCAGCTTTCTTGCTTGACCCTTCGCTTGTGGTTGTTTTTTTTGGCGACTTCATCTGTAGAAAATTACGCTTTATTTATGGTGTTTTTATTGAATATAAAATTAATAAGATTTTGAATTTTCAGCTCTTCTTTTTTTATTTTTTATTTTACAAAATAATCTCTTATTCTGCCTGTTCTCCAATCGTATTATTTTCGGTGATCAGCTCATTGATTTGTGGCAGGTCATTTGTTGAATTAATTCCAAAATAATCCATAAATAAGCCGCTGGTGGTATAAAGAAGGGGTTTGCCAATGGTTTCAGCTTTTCCACTGATACTGATTAACTCTTTTTCTAAAAGTTTTTGAACCGTATAATCGCAATTAACCCCTCTAATCTGTTCAATTTCAAGTTTGGTGATGGGTTGTTTATAGGCAATAATGGATAGAGTTTCGAGTGCCGCTTGGCTTAATTTTTTCTTGGATCGTTGTATTTGTAATTGATTAATTGCCCCGTAATATTCTTTTTTAGTCAGAAATTGATAGCCACCATTCAGTTGAACAAGCTCTATAGCAAGGTCAAGCTCCAGATATTTTGTACGGATTTGCTCAATCTGTTCAAGAATGAATTTAATTTCAAGAGGTTCTTGTAGCAGCTCAGTCAAAACCTGAAGAATTTCTTCTGCGGTAATGCTTTTATCTGAAGCGAAGATTAATGCTTCGATTAGGTTTATTGGTTTATCTGGGGTCATGGACAAACATAATACATTGGATTATATTCCTATAAAATGATTTAAAAATATTGAATTGAAATTAAAAACCTTGCTTGGTGATTTTATGTTTTATTACTAAAAATATTTTCTCTAATAATAATTTATATGATTGAAGTTTAAAATAATCAATATTATTCAGTGATTGAAAAGATATCTATAGAACTGTTTGTTCCATATTTATTACATTTCTTTAAATAATTTGAATCAAGTTATAAAATTAATCCTGATTTTATGGTGGTTAAGGTATAATTGTTTGCAGCAGAGTTACTCCCTGATTTTATACAGGTATTTTGATTAAAATTTCAGTACCAGATTTGCCTGTTTGAATCTTTCTAATACTGATATCCCTGTTATTTAGCATATTAATAAGGTCAACTCTTTCCTGTATTAATTCTAATCCACGACTAATATGCCCAGAAATTTTATTTTTAATTGAATTAGATATTCCTATTCCGTTATCTGTTATTTTTATTTGGAGTACGTCATTCTCGCAAGTAAAATCAATATCAATTGTTCCTCCTGTATCTTTCGGCATAATTCCATGCCATATCGCATTTTCAATGAATGGTTGGATTAACATTGGTGGTAAAACGATTTCCTCTACATCGATATTATTACCTACGGTAAAATTATATTCCATTTTTTCGGTAAACCTGATCTTTTCGAGTGATAGATATAAAGATAAGTATTCAATTTCTTCCATAAGTGTGATAGATACTTTTAAGCATAGCTCAAGATGTTTTCGCATCAATCGGGAGAAAATAGCAAGTATTTTATTAGCTTCTTGTATATTTTTTTTGTTAATAAAATATTGGATAGTGGTCAAAATATTGAATATGAAGTGAGGATTTATCATTGCTTGCAAAGTTTTTTGCTCTAGCAATATTATCTTAGTTGCAGTCTCAATGTCTTTCTTTTTTCTTTTTCTTTTTAATTCGAAATAGGTACCTACTCCTATTAAAGAGATAATTAGAACTAATGAAAAAATTATTGTTAGGATCCACCAAAATAATGTTTCCTTATATTTTTGTTTAGAAATTGTTAGCTCGTTTTCTTGAATTTTTTGTTTTTGAATGTAATAGCTGGAAGTCTTTCCAATATTATCAGTCTGATTTTTTGATAGAAGTAGACTGTCAATTTTATAAATACTGATTAAGTATTGTAAGGCTTTTTTATGATTGTTTTGCGCCTCTTCGATTTGATATAAGTTATATAAGAAATTGTATTTTATTTTTGAATCTTTTAAAATATTTGAGTAATGAATTCCTTCTTTTATTGTTTTCTCTGCTGCAGAAAAATTTTGTTCTTTTATGTAAATTGATGTTAAAGTTAAATTGGACCCAACTAAAATTTTATATAAATTCCGACTTTTCGCCATTGATTTGGCTTTAAACAAAGCATTTTTTCCTTTTTCTAATTGATTTATTTTGAGATTCAAGACTCCTAAGTTTTGGTAATATAATATCATAGATATTGTATCGCCTAAACTTTTAAATATGTTGTTGCTCTTTTCAAGATATAATTTTGCTTTATTAGTATTTTTCCCATTACTTAGGACGTATGCAATATTAAAATATAGACCAGCTATTAATTCTTTATCGTTAATTTTTTTCGATATTACTAAAGCCTTGTTAAAGTAAAAGAGTGCTTTTTGATAATTTATTTCCCTATAGAGAAGACCTATATTATTATAAACCCTTGCCTGTTTTTTAATATCATTTTTTTTTCTGAAGCATTTTAAGGCTTCGATATAATTCTTTATAGCCTGATCAATATCGTTTAGATTAGAGTAGCCAATCCCTTTTACTCTATATGCCTCGCCAATTCCTGAAATATAATTTGCCATTATTGCTAATCGCAAGCTACTATCTGCCAGAATAATTGTTCTTGTTGGATTCTCAAGTCGGAGATTAAATGCTGTTTTGTTCAGTTTATTGATTCTGATACTGTCACCTAAACTGGATTCTGCTGACAATGGCTTGAAAATATTTTCAATGGAGATTTTATATAAACTTGTGGATTTGAGTAAATAAATAACAAAAAAAGTTATAACTAGTAGCACTGTGACAGAGTAGGCAGTTATTAATATTTTGTTTTTCAATCTTGCAAGTTTTAGATCAGATTCAAAGAAAAATTAAATGAAATTCAATAAATCATTGAGCTAATATTGAAATATAAACATATTTTTTAATAAAGTAATAAAGGCGGTGAAACGCCCCAAACGTTTCAACCGCCTTTTAATAACCAATATTAATATTACCCCTAAGTGATAATTTACATCTTAAATAGAATGATTTTATTATGGTTATTTTAAACCAATAGTATATCAATTTGGTTTAAAAATAATTTTAATTGAGTAAACGGTATATTTTATTTTGTAAACGGTAGGCATTTTAGAAATATCTATTTATAAATATATTAATGTTTAAAATAATTCCTTACAGTTTCAAGAAATTCGGAAGACCTTCTTCTGGAAACCACATGCTCTGAATTATCTGATAATTTTACTATCAATCCGTTTTTATTGGTATAGTCACTTAAATGTTTTAAATTAATGATAGTTGATTTATGTATCCTGCTGAAACCAGAATTCTTAAGTATTTCTTCATATTCTTTAAGATGTCTTGATGCAATGATGCTTTGATTGTTTTCGAGATGGAAAATTGAATAATTGCTATCTGCTAAAACATAAATAATTTCATTGATATTGAGAATTTGAAATCCATTTGAATGTGAAAGGTTGATCTTATTAATTTTTTTGATATCGCTAAGGTTTTCTTCAAGACTGTTGAGTTGTGCTTTGATATTATTAGAAATTAACTGGTCGTTCCCATTTTGGGTTTTCAGTTTAATAACCTTTATTACTGCATTCTTTAATTCGTCAATATCAATGGGTTTTAATAAATAATCAATTGCACTAGCCTTTAATGCTCTTAATGCATATTGATCAAAGGCAGTTGTAAAAATGAAAAATGAGTTTGCTTTTTGCAGGTCTGGTAATAGATTAAATCCATCTTCATTTGGCATTGCTATATCAAGAAAAACTAAATCAATTTCAACTGATTTTAGCATTTTTCTTGCTTCTGCAACAGATTGTGCTATGCCTTTGATTTTGACCTCAGGAAAATGTTCACATAGGAGGAAATATAGGGATTGACGTGAAAATTCTTCATCGTCAACTATAAGTGCGTTTATTGACATATTATAATTATTACTTACACCCACTAAAATATTTGTAATAAAAACATAAATGCAATATAAATGAGTAAACGGTATGTTATTTTGAGTATCAGTACCCAATCACCTGTTGTTCGGTCATTTGAGGCAAATCTCTGAACTCATATTGCTGAGTTCTGAGCTGAGGCTCAAATCCTGCTTCGCGTATCG
>CANKAT010000120.1 GCA_947479815.1 Sphingobacteriaceae bacterium | reverse complement strand
GTTTTTTTACTGATGTTACTGAATTGGTTTATTGAGGCGCTTAAATGGAAGTACCTGGTTAGAGGGCTTGAAAAAATTAGTACCTGGAAAGCTGTAGAGTCTGTCTTTTGCGGATTGACCTGGGCGGTATTTACACCAAACCGTATTGGCGAATTTGGAGGCAGAGTGTTTTTTCTTTCGCCGCGTAAACGTATAATGGGGCTTATGGCCATGAGTGTTGGTGCAATCGGGAAATTAGTAGTTACCAATGTGTTGGGATCATTGGCCCTTTTCTGTTTTATTATACGGTTTGCTTATTTGAATCCTCTTGTAAATTTTGGTTTGGGTTTCCTGATTCTTCTTTATTGTTCATTATTTATATTGTTTTACTTTAATATTCAATGGCTTTACGGCCTATTAAAAAAAGTTAACTTTTTAAAGCGATGGAAGCGATTTTTCATCATTTTTTCAAGGTATAAGTATGCTGATATGGTTAGAATTTTGATTTATTCACTATCGAGGTATTTAATATTTACCATTCAATATTTTCTAATCATTCATTTTCTTGTTCCTGAAATCAAAACTTTTGACATAGTCATGATCTTGTCTGTTTTTTATTTTATTCAATCATCGCTACCTTCTCTTGATATGTTGGATATCGGGGTTCGGGCAAGTGTTGCAACTTATTTTTTTGCTTTTGTAACCACCCAAGAAATAGCAATTATGGCTGCTATTGCAGCTATTTGGATGATAAATTTAATTATTCCAGCTATTTTTGGTTCTATCTTCGTTTTAAAACTCAATTTCTTTGGTCATTCAACTAATTAGTATCCTCATTGCGCTGTTTACCCTATTCTATTGGGCAATTATGCTTTATTTGAGAAAAGGCTGGGGAAAGCTCAGGCTAATTAATGCTGAGAATACGCTTTGCACAACTACGGTTAGTGTATTGATTGCTGCGCGCAATGAAGAAAGAATGATTGAATCTACCATTCAGGATATTCTCGCTCAAGATTACCCCGCACATTTACTTCAGCTTATAGTTGTTGATGATCATTCTAAAGACAGAACTTCTGAGATTGTTTTGTCGTTTATTGACCCCAGAGTAAAACTGATTAATTTAAATGAAAAAGAGCCACTTAATTCATATAAGAAAAAGGCTATTGCAGAAGCTATAAAAGTATCAAGCGGAGAACTCATCATCAGTACCGATGGAGATTGCAGGATGGGGCCAAACTGGCTCAAATCAATAGTAACTTTTTATGAATCAGGTAATTATAAAATGATTTCCTCTCCTGTTACCTATTTCGAAGAGCAAAATATTTTCGAGAAAATGCAAAGCTTGGAATTTTTATTTTTGATTGGGCTTGGTGCTTCAGGGATTGGAAATGGTAATCCTACAACCTGTAACGGAGCAAATCTGGCCTATCGAAGAGATGTTTTTCATGAGCTGAAAGGTTTTCAGGGCATTGATCATCTTGCATCAGGTGATGATGAATTGTTTATGCATAAGGTAGCTTCTGCTTACCCTAATGGGATCGGATTTTGCAAATCAATGGATGCAACTGTTTACACACATGCTAAAGCTAATTTGGGTGAATTTATTCAGCAACGTAAACGATGGGCTTCAAAAAGTACAAGTTATAAAAACAAAGGGATTGTAGTACTTGGAATAGCGATTTGGCTATATAACCTGAGTATCATTGCTACAGCTATTGCTGGCTTCATTGATCCCAAATTCTGGCTGATTGCCCTTTCCACTATTTTACTAAAAATGCTTGCTGAATTGATGTTTCTTATCCCAGTTTGCCGCTTTCGGAAAAGAATGAAATTGTTGTATTATTTACCCTTGCTTAATTTAATTCATATGTTCTACCTAGTTTATATAGGAATAGCAGGTAATTCAGGTAAATACAAATGGAAGGGTAGACTGGTCAGGTAAGTTATTGTAAAATAATTTATTAGTAAGTTATGGCTAACCTAATTTATAAAGTTCTGTAGCAATTCAAAGTTATTCGTTTTTTTGATCTTTAAATATGTTGTTACCTTATTTTCAGGATGAATGGATTGAAGCGGGTTGTGATGAAGCCGGGCGAGGTTGTTTGGCCGGGCCAGTTTTTGCTGCAGCGGTGATCCTCCCCAAAAATTTTGAGCATCCTATTCTGAGGGATTCAAAACAGCTCAATGAAAAAAATCGTGCTGACTTACGAATCATAATTGAGCAAGAAGCCCTGGCCTTTGCCGTGTCGATGGTTGATCATCAAGAGATCGACAAGATTAACATACTGAATGCATCAATTAAGGCCATGCATCTGGCATTGGAGCAGCTCAGTTTTCGGCCAGGCTTCGTCATTGTTGATGGTAACCGCTTTAAGCCTTTTCAAGGTATTCCATTTGAATGTGTTGTAAAAGGTGATGATAAATATTGCTCCATAGCTGCAGCTTCTATTCTTGCAAAAACCTATCGAGACGATTATATGCTTCAACTCTCCGCCGAATATCCAAACTATGATTGGGCAAATAATAAGGGCTATCCTACAATAAAACATCGAAATGCGGTACTGGCTTTCGGTTTAACGCCCTATCATCGCAAAACCTTTCGGATAACAGACCCTCAGCTCAGCCTTCCAATCTGACTTTTAATGGTCTAAAAAAATAGAGCCCTGTTTTTAATCGTTTTTAATTAATTTGCCACTTTAAATAAAACCTCCAAATCATGAAGAATGTTGCTTTAAATGACACTCATATAGCGCTGGGTGCCAAAATGGTTCCTTTTGCAGGATTTAATATGCCGGTACAATACAGCGGGATCAATATTGAGCACGAAACCGTTCGTAAGGCGGTAGGAGTATTCGATGTGAGCCATATGGGTGAGTTTATTTTGAGAGGCGAGAATGCACTGGATCTGATTCAACGTGTGTGTTCAAATGATGCCTCCAAACTTTTTGATGGTAAGATCCAATATTCTTGCCTGCCAAATAATCATGGGGGTATTGTTGATGACCTTCTAGTTTATCGTATTAACGATAAAACGTATATGCTGGTTGTGAATGCCTCAAACATTGAAAAAGATTGGGATTGGATCTCAAAACACAATACCGAAGGAGTAGAGATGATCAACATCTCAGATAAAACTTCTTTACTCGCCGTTCAGGGCCCTAAGGCTATTGAAGCACTTCAAAGTTTAACAGATGTTGATCTTTCATCTATGGAGTATTACACCTTTCAAAAAGGCGTATTTGCTGGGGTAGAAAATGTATTGATCTCAGCAACAGGCTATACCGGTGCCGGTGGTTTTGAATTGTATTTCGAAAAGGAACATTCAGAGCATATTTGGAATGAAATATTTAAAGCAGGGGCACCTTACGGGATTAAACCTATCGGACTGGCCGCGCGTGATACCTTACGATTAGAAATGGGTTTCTGCTTGTATGGAAACGATATCGATGACACTACCTCTCCGCTTGAAGCAGGACTTGGCTGGATCACTAAGTTTAGTAAGAACTTTGTGAACTCTGCCAATCTAGCTGCTCAAAAACAAAATGGAGTTGAACGTAAACTTGTTGGCTTTGAAATGATTGAACGTGGTATTCCTCGTCATGATTATCAGATTGTGGATGCAGAAGGCAATGTGATCGGTAAGGTAACTTCTGGTACTCAATCTCCTTCGCTTCAAAAAGCAATTGGGTTGGGCTATGTCAAAACAGAATTTTCTAAAGAGGGCTCTGCTATTTACATCAGTATCCGCGAGAATAAACTATTAGCGAGGGTAGTAAAATTTCCTTTTAAATAACATTTATCCAATAACATAGAATGCAAAAACGTAATCTCGAGGTTTGTTTGACACCTGCTCTTCTTCATTTACACGATTTTACCAACAGTATCGTTGTAGTAATTGATATATTCAGGGCCACTTCATCCATTTGTTATGGGATTGAAAATGGTGCGGTCGCCATTATTCCGGTAGCAACAGTTGAAGAATGTGAGTCATATCGTGATTCTGACTTTTTACTAGCTGCCGAGCGAAACGGAGAGGTTGTTGATGGGTTTGATTTTGGAAATTCACCGTTTTCATATATTCAGGAAAAGGTAGCAGGTAAAACTATTGTACTTACCACAACAAATGGCACTCATGCAATAAACATGTCGCGCGGTGCAAGTAAGATTGTGATCGGTTCATTTTTGAATATTAGTGCCTTATGTGCCTGGCTTAAAACGCAGCCAAATGATGTTTTACTGCTTTGCTCAGGCTGGAAAGATAAGGTCAATCTGGAAGATACGCTATTTGCTGGTGGGGTGGTACATTATTTAAAAGATGAAAACTATGCCCTTGATGATGCGAGTATTGCATCCGAAGATCTGTACAAGCTGGCTAAAGGTGATTTAGGTTTATATCTTAAAAAAACCTCCCATAGTGAACGTTTAAAGATGCTGGGGATTGAAGAAGATATTGCTTTTTGTCTGAATATGGATATTACCAGCAGTATTCCGGTTCTGGATGGTGATCGCTTGGTTAAAATGGTGTAATTTTCTTGATGGGTGATATGAGCTAATATCAGCCCTATTGCAAGCGTTTTATAGGCTATACACAATACGCCTAAATCCACAATCGTTTCTGTAATGCCTCCTTTTGATAGTTGATCAGATCCTATCAATTGATTGACCTATTCAACTGCAACCCCACAAACTATTCTTGTACTAAAATTCTCTTTTTTAGGAAAACTGTTTCTAAAATGCCGAGTATAATTCTAATTATTTTGGAGCTGATTAAATTCGGTTTGTAGCTCAGCTTTATTTTTTAAATTATTGCTGTTGTGATGGACTTTCTTGAATCAAGCGTTTGATTTAGAATATATACTAAAATTAAAATAATTGATTATTAGTCAGTTTTAGATAGCTTTTTTAGTAAAATAATTATGTTTTTTAAACCTAAGATTAATTTAATCTCAAAATTCTTTAATTGCCAAAAATTTAGGCGAATAGCCTTTTTTTTATTAGAATTGTATATCTGTAGAGTTTACAAACTGATATAGATTATGATTTTTTAAAGATCTAATACATGCAAAAAACTACCCCAATTAAACAGAAATATTTAATCAATAATCATCATCCAATGAAATTATTTTTTTACGGTTTATTCAGCATATTGCTTATGCTTGGTTCTGTGCCTGCATTTGCTCAAATTGGAATTGGAACGAACACTCCTGCAGCTTCTGCAGCCTTAGAAGTAAGTTCAACAACCAACAATAAAGGGATTTTAATTCCCCGATTGACAGGAACGCAAAAAGACGCGATTGTGAGTCCTGCCGAAGGTTTATTAGTGTATCAAACCACAGCACCTATTGGTTTTTATTATTACACCGGTGGTGCCTGGAAGTTGATGGCTATTCAAACCGACGTAGCCAGCAAAGTAGACAAGGTAGCTGGCAAAGAATTATCAAGCAATGATTATACTACTGCCGAAAAAACAAAATTGGCAGCTATTACAGGAACAAATACAGGAGATCAAACAACTATAACAGGTAATGCAGGAACAGCAACTAAATTAGCGGCTACAAAAAATATCAACGGAGTAGCATTTGATGGAAGTTCAGATATTACCATTGCCGCAGATGCAGGAACATTAAGCGGTACCGCATTAAAATCAACAGTGACTGGTTCTAGTTTAACGAGTGTAGGCACTTTAGGTAATTTAACAGTGACCAATCCCATAGCCGGAAGTGTAACCGGTAATGCAGGAACAGCCACTAAATTAGCCGTCTCAAAAAACATCAATGGAGTAGCTTTTGATGGAAGTGCAGATATTACGATTACCGCGGCAGCTGCTGCAGAAACATTAACTGGAACTACGTTAAAATCAACAGTGACTGGTTCTAGTTTAACGAGCGTAGGCACTTTGGGAAATTTAACAGTGACCAATCCTATAGCCGGAAGTGTAACAGGAAATGCAGCAACAGCTACCACAGCTACTACTG
>CANKAT010000119.1 GCA_947479815.1 Sphingobacteriaceae bacterium | reverse complement strand
CTGAGGTCTGAGGTCTGAGGTATGAAGAGCTATTATGAAATAAAGATAACCTATAACTTATTACTCAAAACTTATTACTCAAAACTTATTACTCAAAACTTATTACTCAAAACTTATTACTTAAAACTTATTACTTATAACTTATTACTTATTACTTATTACTTAAAACTTATTACTTATAACTTATTAATGTTCTGCCCATTCAATTTTATCTAAGTCAATGCCTTCTTTGAACATTTCCCAAAGTGGTGAAAGATCGCGAAGATGATTAACTGCTTTTTTAGTTTGTTCAATCGCAAAGTCAACTTCTTCATCTGTTGTGAATCGGCCCAAGCCGAAACGTATAGAAGAATGTGCCAGGTCATCAGATAGACCAAGGCTTTTCAATACATATGAAGGTTCTAATGAGGCAGACGTACACGCAGAGCCTGAAGATACTGCCAGATCTTTCATGGCCATCATCAATCCCTCACCTTCAACATATTTAAACGAAATATTGGCAACATGAGGTAAACGATGATCTGTATTGCCGTTTACATAACTTTCCTCTAAAACTGTAAGAGCAACCTGTAATTTATCGCGTAATTTTGAGAGGCGTTTTGCTTCTTGATCCATTTCAAGCCTGCAAATTTCAGCAGCTTTTCCTAGACCTACAATTCCAGGCACATTTAAAGTTCCTGAACGCATGCCTCTTTCGTGACCTCCACCGTCCATTTGTGCAGTAACTTTAACCCTTGGGTTTTTACGACGAACATATAATGCTCCAACGCCTTTTGGCCCGTACATTTTATGGCCTGTAAATGCCATCAGGTCTATTCCATCAGCATTTACATCAACCGGAATTTTACCAACTGCCTGAACAGCATCTGTCATGAACAAAGCCCCATGTTTATGTGCAATTGCAGAAATTTCTCTAATTGGCTGAATAACTCCAATTTCATTATTGCCGTACATGATCGCTACAAGAATGGTTTTTTCTGTCATTGCAGCTTCTAGCTCGGCAAGATCAATTAGTCCGTCAGATTTAACTCCAAGGTAGGTGACTTCAGCTCCTAGTTTTTCGACGTGTTTACATGCATCTATTACTGCTTTATGTTCAGTAACGCAGGTAATAATATGATTTCCTTTGTCTTTATACATCTCAAATACACCCTTGATAGCAAGATTATCTGATTCAGTAGCTCCTGATGTGAAAATTATTTCCTTTTCATTTGCTCCAATCAACTTTGCAACCTGCTCACGTGCGTAATCAACTCCTTCTTCTGCTGCCCATCCAAAAGCATGATTCCTGCTGGCAGCGTTCCCGAATTTTGCATTGAAATAGGGTAACATGGCATCAAGAACCCGTGGATCCATTGGTGTTGTAGCATTATTATCTAAGTATATAGGCAAATCCATTTTGAATATTTTATAGTCTTGTTTAATTTGATTCAAAGATACAAAATATATTTTTCACTAATTATCAATTTTGTCTATGTAGGTATAGATAAAATGGTCATTTTTATGACATATTAATACAGCCATGGATAAGATAGAACACATTGGAATTGCCGTTAAAAGCTTAAGAGATGCCTCGCCTTTGTATGAACGGCTATTGGGTTACAAAAGTTATAAAACACAAGAAGTTGATTCTGAACAGGTGATCACAGAATTCTTTAAAGTGGGTGAAAGTAAGATTGAATTGCTTGAAGCAAGTTCTGATGAAAGTGCCATTTATGGGTTTATTCAAAAGAGGGGTGAAGGTGTACATCATATTGCCTTTGCGGTTGATGATATTGTTAAGGAAATGGCCAGGCTTAAAAGTGACGGATTTCAACTCCTGAGTGATAATCCCAAGATAGGGGCAGATAATAAATTGGTTTGCTTTGTGCATCCAAAATCATCGCATGGGGTGTTGATAGAGCTTTGCCAAGAGATCAAATAAGCTATTTTGATAATATACAGTTTAAGGATGTTTTTCCCTTTGGTCGGTGTTCACGCCGTACCAAGCAAGATCTATCAAATGGTCTGTGATAACACCAGCCATAGGGAAATGATTTTGGAAATCAATACCTGCGTCTTATAGCTTAGTTCAGCCCTTTCCTCCGGGGTAGTTAGGGCACGTAATCCTGTTTAATAACAAATATAGAATAGCCCTAAGCTACCTCCTCCGGCAAGGTTTATTTTACTTAAGCCTGTGTTACATGGTTACGGACAGCCCAGCAAAAGGACCATTGCCATTTTGAAACAAACCCGGGTGTCAGCTGTAGCTTTTTGCCAAACTGATTTTTAAACTTCAGCGGCATTTTCAGGCAAATACTACGGCAGAACACGGGACTAGCGAGACCGAAGAATAACAGACCCTGCTTTCCAACACAAAAAAAATTTTAGTCTAAACCAAGCGGGATTATATCATTGGTCGGTTACAACACCAAGCACATGGAAAGTGGTCTTTGATATACACCAACCACAGGGAATAAACACTCCTTAATTAAGCTTAAACTATCCATCATTCCTCTTTTCTTCAGAATATTTACAATTAACCTTTTAAGTAAAAATATTTTTTCCTATATTTGCACCTCTTAAAAAGTATTGAAGATGAAAGCTGAATTGCATCCCAAAAATTACAGATTAGTTGTGTTCAAGGACATGTCTAACGAATATTCTTTCTTAACTAAGTCATGTATTGATACTAAAGAAAGTATTAAATGGGAAGATGGTAATGAATATCCACTAATTAAATTAGAGATTTCACACACCTCACACCCATTCTACACAGGTAAAATGAAATTGGTTGATACCGCTGGTCGGATTGATAAATTCCGTACCCGTTACGAAAAAAAATAATTTTATTGTTAATAATAATTATAAGTCCCGGCTCATTAAGTCGGGACTTTTTTTATTTTTGTTAAATGGGTATAATTCTTTTTGACGATCAGTTTCGTGATAATTTATTGCCCTTGTCATTTACAAGGCCTGTTTCTGAATTCAGAGTAGGTATATTGACTATTGCAGATAAGTGGAAACGTTATTTGAATTCAGAGATCTCCTATCTGACTGAACACTACCTTCAGGAAAAATACCCGCTAATAATTGATGCTGAAAATCTACTCATCAATTCTGCTATTTGTCCCGATAAGGATTTATTAGATGCTATAGCTAAAATCAGAGACGGCGAAGCCCTTTTTTATGATCAGTTATTGATTGCTGTTCAATTAAATGAAGCAGCAGTAAAAGAATTCAATATCAATAAACTTTCTGCTTACAGGAGAGTTGAATACCTTAATTCTGTTACCAGAATTGCCTATCCTGAACATATTTTTTCCTTAAATGGCATTGAACTTCATAAAGATTTTGAGTTATTGACTAATGGTCGTACATCTGCCAGCCTGAGTAACACCAATATTATTTTGGGTGATCAGATTTTTGTTGAGGAGGGTGTTGATGCCGAATGTTCAACATTTAATGCTAAAACGGGCCCAATTTATTTAGGGAAAGATTCCATTGTTATGGAAGGCTGTCATATTCGAGGTTCATTTGCCTTGTGTGAAGGTGCACTATTAAAAATGGGAGCAAAGATTTATGGAATGACAACAATTGGCCCGCACTCAAAAGCTGGTGGCGAGATCAATAATTCAGTCATATTTGCAAATTCTGCCAAGGGTCATGAAGGATATCTAGGCAACTCAGTTTTAGGTGAATGGTGTAATATTGGTGCCGATAGCAATAATTCAAATATGAAGAATAATTATGCAGAAGTGCGTTTATGGGATTATTCAAATGAAAATTTCAGAAAAACCGGATTGCAGTTTTGTGGTTTAATTATGGCCGACCATGCTAAATGCGCGATTAATACCATGTTCAATACAGGTACTGTGGTGGGAGTTGGTTCAAATCTTTTTGGATCGGGGTTCTCTAGAAACTTTGTTCCTGATTTTTCTTGGGGTGGTAGCCAGGGTCGTGAGGTTTATTCATTAAAAAATATGTTAGAAACTGCTACGAAGGTATTTGCACGTAGAAATATTCATTTTAATGAAATGGAGCAAAAAATTTTAACTCATATTTTTGAGTTAACAGTTAAATACAGAAGATTTTAATTTAGTGTGAAAAATATCGAATGAGAAAAAACATTGTTGCTGGTAACTGGAAAATGAATATGGATCTTGGAAAAGGGCTTCAACTTTTTAATGAAATTCAACAACTTCTCAAGGAAGAAGTTAGGGGAGATCAGGAAGTAATTATTTGTTCACCTTATATTCATTTGAGTAGCTTATCACAATTAGTAGACTCTGGTACTAACTTGTCAATTGGGGCACAAAATTGTCATCAAGCAGATAGTGGGGCTTTTACAGGTGAAGTTTCAGCTTCAATTATTGCTTCAACTGGTGCATCATATGTCATAATTGGGCATTCAGAACGCAGGTTGTATTTTTCAGAGTCTAATTCTTTATTGGCTCAAAAGCTTGATGCTGTTTTAAAAAATGGCATGACCCCAATATTTTGCATTGGCGAAACCCTGGAGCAAAGAAATAATGAGACCTATTTTGAAGTGATAAAAGAGCAGCTCGCTGAAGCTTCATTTCATCTTCAAGGAGCAGATTACAGTAAAATGGTTCTTGCTTATGAGCCTGTTTGGGCCATTGGAACTGGTTTAACTGCAAGCCCTGAGCAAGCACAGGAAATCCATTCTTTTATAAGGAGCTTATTGGCCAATAAATACGATCAGGATTTGGCAAACAATATGACAATTCTATATGGTGGAAGCTGTAATCCCAAAAATGCTTCAGAGCTTTTTGCAAAATCAGATATCGATGGTGGATTGATTGGGGGAGCTTCATTAAAAGCCCGAGATTTTGTGGATATTATCAAAGCACTGAATGAGTAATGGTTTACAGCGAAGTAATATTTAATCTTTCAACTACAGAAGAGTTTCATAAAGATTTACTGATCAATTCATTATCTGAAATCGGCTTCGATACTTTTGAAGATTTTGAACCTGGTTTTAAGGCTTATATTCCATTATCAGAATTCAATGCAGATGCAATTGAACAATTGGTGGTGGTGTATGATGAAATGTTCTCATTTACTTTCGCGGCTAAACGCATTCCTCATCAAAATTGGAATGAAATATGGGAAAGTAATTTTGAGCCTCTTCAGGTTGCTAATTGCTGTTATATTCGTGCAACATTTCATGAACCTCATCCAGAGTATGAATATGAGATAGTTATTGACCCGAAGATGGCTTTTGGGACTGGCCATCATCAAACTACTGCCCTAATGATGGAATTCATGCTTGGCCAAAATTTCAAAGGCCAGAACGTTCTCGATATGGGTTGCGGAACTGGAATTCTTGCAATACTAGCTTCAAAAATGGGTGCAAAAGAAGTTTTAGCAATTGATTTTGATGAGATTTGTTTTGAGAGTGCAATTGAAAACTCGGAAATCAACGGAATTAATAATATCCGAGTTTTATGCGGATCAAAAGAAGTGATTCCTAATCTGAAATTTGATACTATTTTGGCTAATATAAATCGTAATATTTTGTTGGATCAATTGGATCGTTATTCTGAGGTAGCAAAACCAGGCGCTATACTCTTTTTAAGTGGCTTTTATAAAGAACCTGATTTGACAATAATTAAAGAAAAATGTTTTTCAATTGGATTCATTTTTAAACAACATATAGAGCTAAATAACTGGGTTTCTGCCAAGTTTGAGTTTCTTTCTTAAATTAATTAACTCGTATTTAGAAATAATAAATCTGATTGCGGTAATCCCTAAAATCGTCCCTCTCTCTCTTTAAATAAATTTCTTTTTTATTATTTTTATTTCAATATTTATAAAATATTGGTTTATTAAAGAATATATAATAACTTATTAGAAATATAATTAATTAAAAGTAAAATATATATTAATTTTTGTTATTGAATTTATATTAAAAACCTTATTTAATCAGGATTAAGATAGATATTGAGTAATTCTATTGCATAGAAATATTCATTAAGAAAATGAATTTTATTAATTTAAAAAGAAAAAAAATTAACTTTTTTATGTTTTTCAGTTAATTCGTTTTATATTCAAAT
>CANKAT010000118.1 GCA_947479815.1 Sphingobacteriaceae bacterium | reverse complement strand
CCTGCTCAAATTGATCAAAGATTAGATTATGGGCTTTATGTGAAAAAAACTGCGCTACATTTTTTATTCCCAATTCAGAAAAGCTATGCTGTGCCCGGTTAAAGTCTATCGTAAAAATTACATTTCCATAATCAAAAATTATATTTTTTAACTTATTCATAAAAATATTTCTTAATTTTAAAATTGAATACAGCTTCTCCGTATTACTAGCATATCAAATTTCATTAATGACCTTTATTCCGAATTCTTTTTCCATTGTCCTTATTTTATGCGGACTAATAATACTGTATTTATGCATTCGCGTATTCCGCAGGTATGAATTGGTTGTCCGCTGGTTTGGTTACATGTTATTTAGTATTGGAATCTGGTCGCTAAGTTATGGATTTGAACTTTCAAGTACCACTTTTGAGCAAATGTTGTTTTGGCAAAATGTTGAATACCTGGGTATAGTACTTATTCCTGCATTCTGGTTATTATTCATTTTGCAATTTACCGGTAGAGATAGGTACATAAATACCAAGAATATTATTTGGATGTTTATTATTCCATTGATAACTCTCTTATTGGTTTGGACCAATAAATTTCACCATCTGTATTTTAAAAGCATTTATGTAGATCGTTCAGAATCTTTTCCTTTATTAGGTGTTGAATCTGGCCCATGGTATCTCATTTATACACTTTATTTTTATGCCCTGCTGGCATTGGGAGTAGTCATGCTAATCAAAAAATACAGGAATTCAAATCCTATATTCAAGCGTCATAATCTGATTATTTTGTTGGCAGCATTTATTCCCTGGCTCGCTAACCTTGCCAATCTGTTTGGTTTCAGGCCTATGGGGCATATCGATATTACCCCATTTGCATTTATAGTAACGGTGTTTATGTTTAGTATTGGCATAATCCGTTTCAGGTTACTGGATATTATACCAATTGCCAGGGAGAAAGTTCTGGAAGCGATGAAAGAGGGTCTGATCGTTATGGATCACCTAGACAGGATCATTGATCTTAATCGTGAAATAAAGATGATTCTTTCTATTGCAGACGAAAGTATGATTGGCAAGAATATTGATTCTGTTTTTCCTAACCAGCCCGAATTATTTGAATATATCATCGGTAGAAAAGATGGAAGGATAAAAATTGAGCTTCAGCGAAATGGATATCCTATTTTTATGGAGGTGAGTATAACAGCACTGTTTGAAAATAGAAATAGTTATAACGGACTAATTATCCTGACAAGGGATATTACTGAACAGGTTGGTATCGAAAATCGATTTCGAATACAATCTGATCAGCTTATTTCGACGAATAAATTAAAGGATCGTCTTTTTTCGATTATTGCGCATGACCTCAGATCGCCGCTTATCAATTTGAATGAAGTGCTTAAAATGATGAATTCAGGGATGATTTCGGATACTGAATTCAAATTATTTATTCCCCAATTATCTAAGAATATTAGTTATACCACCGGATTATTAGAAAACCTATTATTCTGGTCAATGAGTCAGCTTCAGGGTGAAGTAATTAAGCGACTTTATTTTAACTTCAAAGATGTTACAGACCATGTAATCACATTGTTTGATAATGCGATCAAAGAGAAGGATATCACTACCGAAAACAATTTAGATCCTTTTAGTTTGGTTTATGCTGATATGGATATGATCCAGCTTATTGTGCGAAATCTGATATCAAATGCGATTAAATTCTCTAAGCATGGAGGAATTATTAAGATCACTTCCATAATGAAGGGGAAAGATTTTATTGTGTGTATCTCTGATTCAGGTGTAGGAATCTCTTTAGAAAATCAAAAGAAGTTATTTGAACAAGAAACTTTTACTACCAGAGGTACAAATAATGAGGAAGGAACCGGACTCGGTTTGTTGCTTTGCAAAGATTTTATTGAGAAGAATGGTGGAAAAATCTGGGTAGAGAGTAAAATAGGTGTTGGAACTAAATTTTTTGTACAGATTCCTAATTTGCCTGTAAATCAATAAATGTAAGTGCTTGAATTGTTGAATCGCCAAGCTATTTAACTAAAATCAGGCCTATTAAACATTTAAAAATTCAATTTTAGAATTCCAATGGATTTGTGTAAAATTGCATCCTCAAATCATGCTGCCTATTGGTAGAATGAGCGCCCATAGCTCAGTTGGTTAGAGTAGAAGACTCATAATCTTTTGGTCCCTGGTTCGAGCCCAGGTGGGCGCACAAAAATTTAAACCTTAGAGTAATCTAGGGTTTTTGTTTTTTTATGGCTTTTTGAGTATCTAAACGCTGTTTTCTGGCTAAACAATTTCAGATTTTAAAGAACATTTTCCTCAGTGAGTCGGGTTAACACTTGGGTTGATTAACTGCTAATTTAAGTATAATTTGACTCATATAGTGACTCACTTTGAGAAATTAATTTTCAAGTCTAAGCTTCTAGTTTTTAAAAATATTCAATATTGAGCTCTTGTCTTATAGTACAAATAATAATTGAAAAAAAAGTAAAAACTATTTTCAAAATAGCTAAGTTTTTTAAACATATATAAAGTTATCTACATGGCTTTCAAGTAGTTAGGTAATTGCTTATCTTCGAATATTATATTAAGAATTAGCCGTTACGTTTAGATTTTAGCAAGATGAAAAGTATATTTCCTACAAGAATAAGAAGCTACTAAGTCGAGTAGTTTAATAGCACAACTTTCCAGCAAATACTATAGCACACCTCAATTCATAACTGAGGTAAGGTACCCTCTTTGCTTATACGGAAGGTTTGAGTTTGGAACAAAATCAGAACAAATAGAGCTTTTATTAACGCTTGTTACAGAAATGTTCCAATTGTAAGTACAGAAGTAATTAATATAACCTAAATACTCAAAAATAAAAATATGACTATAAATACCAAATTATACGAGCAGATTGACTGCGGAAATAAAAAGTACTTAAGTGAAGTAGAAGCTTTTAAAGATGGATTACCTAAGAACTGTCTCTTTCATAAGGGAATGACAGGAGTTGGAGGTACTACTATTGCTCTAAATGACGATTATCCAACCGTTATATGCCTTCCATTTAAGTCTGTAATAGATAATAAGGTTCATCAAAGTATGGATAAACCAGGAAGCTTTAAATACGATTTAATCCATTACTATAGTGGCTGTAAAGACGAGGATGCTAAAAAGAAGATAAAGAGTTCCATAGTGCCCAAGATTCTGGTTACGTATGATAGCTTAGGTAAGCTCTCAAACTTTATTAACCCTGAGAATTATAACCTTGTTATCGATGAATACGATTGCCTAATAACAGAGTATTTGTATAGAGGTTTAGCTTGTGATGTTGTTTATAACAATTATAAGAGGTATAAGAACTATACTTTTATGACCGCTACACCAATGCAGAAGGAATTTCTAACAGATGAGCTTGAAAGAATCAGGATAGTAGAAGCAATTTGGGATGAGCGAGACCCTGTTCAAATCCTACCACTTGAAACTTCATCTATCATTAAGACCCTTGCAATTAGAATAGCTGAGTGTCTTGATAACATTATTGAAGGCAATCTTTACATCTTCGTAAATAGTGTAATAATAGCAAATCAGCTTATTAAATACTGCAAGCTTAATAATGATAATACTAGGTTTATTTATTCTGATAGTAACAAAACGCCAATTGCAAATGGTGTAAATCGGGGTAAAACAACGGATATTCCAAAAAAGATTAATATCATCACTAAAACTGGATTCCACGGATGTGATATAGATGATGAGATGGGAAAGATAATCGTAGTTTCTGACGGACTTAGGGAGCATACTTTTGTGGACGTTAGTATTACAATGCCTCAAATTATTGGGAGGATCAGAAATTCTAAATACTCTAACGTTATACACCACATATTTAGTAAAAATTACAGAACCAATATATATAATATGAGTAATAAAGATTTTATTGATTACTTGAAACGGCAAGAAAAAGAAGCTAATGATGCGCTCATCGAGTATTGGATTAACTCCTCACAAACTCAAAAAAATTCATTTCATTCTTGTATTATTGTCAATAAGAGTGAAGACGATTTCTATGAATTTCTTCGACTAAACTCACTAGGTGAACCTGAGTTAAATCAGCGAATGTTAAATGCATTAAAATTTAGCTATCACGTACGAAGTTTGTACGATTCATCTGAATCTTTAACTCAGGCTTATGCAGCTACTAATTTCAAACTTGGGGCATTAGAATTCGATAATCCTGTGTTTGAATTGATTTCGCAGGGCAGTTTTAAAGGAATCATAGATGCAAACAAATGTGCAGTAGTCATATTAAGTAAGGAGGAAGAGGGTTTAGCGCTAAGTTTAGAGGAACATCAGCTTTTAAAGGAATGTTATTATGAGTATCCAGACTTGGAAAAAGCTTATCAGTATTTTGGGATTGGAGAATTTAGGAATCTTAAAAAATTGCACAAAGGAAATCTAGGAAAGAAGATTATAGCTGAAGAGACTAGGTTATTAAAAACTAATTCAGTAGATAAAATAAGCAATTTTATTGTGAATAGTAGACTATTGAAAATTGGTGATTTTTATAGTATTAATGAATTAAAATATGCCCTCAGTGAAGCCTATAAATATTTGGACATTAACCTCCAAGTGAGAGCGAGTGATATAAAAAACTACTTCATAGCAACAGAAGACTGTGGAAGATTAATCAAAAATGGTCCAAATCAAAGAGGTTACTGTATTATAGGGAGAAAATCAAACGAAGAGATGCGGCTTGATATATGAATTAATGGCTATAGCTGGAGCTTATTTAATTAAAGACAGTAAAAGGGAATAATATGGCTACAGTAGTATAGGTTATTAAGTTTTACAATATACCAGATACAGCTAAGGCTCTTAGGGTAACTCCTCAGACTATTAGAGTCTGGGTAAAGAAGGGTAGATTATAGAGCGATAGGTAGGCCTATACTAATAAAAGAGAATAACCTGAGGGAGTTTTTAAACAAGCCAAATTAATAAGAAATGAGAAACATATTTATTTTGTTAATTACTATTTTGTGTTTTTCCAATACATATGCACAAACAGCGGAACAATACAATAGTAAAGGTGTTGCTAAAGAGAAATTAGAAGACTATAGGGGTGCTATATTAGACTATACTAAAGCTATAGAGGTAAATCCTAAATTTGCAGAAGCATACTGTAATAGAGGAGTTGTTAAATTTTACTTAAAAGACTTTAGAGGTGCTATACTGGATTATAATAAAGCTATAGAGGTAGATCCTAGTTTTGGTGCTGCATATTTTAATAGAGGAGAGACTAAGAGACTATTAGGAGATATAGACGGAAGTTGTTTAGACTGGAGTAAAGCTGGTGAATTTGGATTATCAGAGGCTTATGATAAGATAAAAGAATACTGTAATTAAATAGCCTACTTCCATAAACATTATATTAAAGAAATAGAAAAGTGATATTTCCTAAATTGGAAGTCAATTATCAATTTCAACACCACAAACTATTCTTTTACTGAAGTTTTCTCTTTTAGGAAAACTGTTTCTAAAATGCCGAGTATAATCCTAATTATTTTGGAGCTGGTTAAACCTGGGTCATAGCTCACATGTATTTCTGATAATGTTTCTGTTGTCATGGGGTTTAAATAAAAAACCCAATGCTTTTGGGCACTGGGTGAGTTAACGAAGGAATAATTTATTTAAGCGCTTTAATTAAAGACATTTTTTTAATAAAAAATAAATTTTTTATATCAATAATTAATTATAAAATTCTTTTTCTGATAAAAATTTATTTAAATATGTATTTATTTTTTCAAAATTGTGTATATGTAGAGGTTACTATTTTAAAGTGAATTATAATTTTTAAAGATCTAATTCAAACAAAAAACAGCCAATATTAACCAGAAATATTTAATCAATAATTATCCTCCTATGAAACCTAATTTTTATCTGTTATTCAGCATTTTGTTAATGTTAGGTTCACTCAATGTATCTGCTCAAATTGGTATCGGTACCACAACTCCTGCACCTTCTGCAGCCTTAGAAGTTACTTCTAGTACCAATAATAAAGGGGTCTTAATTCCTCGAATTACAGCTACGCAAAAAGACGCAATTAGTAGTCCAGCGCAAGGCTTATTGATTTATCAAACTACAGCACCTATTGGTTTTTACT
>CANKAT010000117.1 GCA_947479815.1 Sphingobacteriaceae bacterium | reverse complement strand
CGATGCAGGAAATCTGTGAGAAATTTGGATATACTAATTCGGATAATGCCAAAACTCAAAAATATAAATGCCTGCAGCGCCTGAAAAAACTTTTTTTTCAGTCCTAAACAAAAAATGATGAAGAGCGATATAGAATTGACAAATCAAATTGATGCCTACCTAAGAGGGGAGTTGACGGAATCTG
Source organism: Sphingobacteriaceae bacterium (assembly GCA_947479815.1). Lineage (GTDB taxonomy): Bacteria > Bacteroidota > Bacteroidia > Sphingobacteriales > Sphingobacteriaceae > Daejeonella. The sequence continues at coordinate 5,979 of CANKAT010000117.1, read as the reverse complement.
AATTAATTGATTTTGAAAATCAAAGAATTAAAGATTCTGCATTCGATATAAAAATTGTTGAGCATCAGAATCTGGTTAATCATTTGTCTGATTATGCTAATCGGTTGAAGTTGACTTCTGAAATGAATGTTATACATGAATCGCTGGATATTTTTGCCTTAAAGCATGAAGTTGCTCCAGATGCTCACATCGTCAAAAGATTATGGAAAAAATACAGAATTAATACCGCAATTGCTGCCTCAGTTGCCTTGATTGCTGTCAGTGGAACTCTTCTTTCAACTGGGTTTTTCTCAAAATCAATTTCAACAAATGTTAGCCTTTTGCGTAGAGAAATTAATAGTATTAAAAAATCTCAAAATGCGCTGATTAAAAATATTAACGATAAACCATTAAAAGGTCCTATAAATCCTGGGCAGTTCGGTGGCACTGGTTTTGCACTTTCATCCAATGGTTATGTGGTAACCAATTACCATGTTGTTCAGGGTGCTGATTCTATTTATGTTCAAAATTCAAATGGAGAAGCCTTTAAAGCTAAAATGATCTATATAGATCCTGCATATGATTTGGCTTTTTTACAAATCACTGATCCTGCCTTTAAAGATCTTGAAGTTTTACCTTATTCATTCAAAAAATCAGCATCTGATGTTGGTGAAGATGTTTTTACCATTGGTTTTCCAAGAGATGATCAGGTTTATGGTAAAGGATATGTGAGTTCAAAAAATGGTTATGCTGGAGACACTGTGGCTTATCAGGTTTCAATTCCAGTAAACCCGGGAAATAGTGGTGGTCCATTACTTGATAACCGAGGTAACGTTATTGGTATTATTAACGGAAAGCAAACGATGGTTGATGGAGCTGCATTTGCCATTAAATCAACATACATTCTAAAGTCAATTGAGGCTATTCCTCAAGATTCTCTGGATGAAAAATTGATTTTAAGTAAGCGTAATACTTTATCAGGATTAAATAGAAAAGATCAGTTTAAGAAGCTTGAACCATTTATTTACATGGTTAAAGTTTATTAATAAAATATTTCAATCTGATTTTTTTAGAATTTGCCTCTTGGCTATTCAGATAATGTTTTTTGATAAAAATTACATCATCTGTCAACTTCTCCAAGAACAATATCTACAGAACCAAGTATAGCTACCAGATCTGCGATTAATACTCCACGGGTAATTTCAGGTAAAACAGACAAATTATTAAAACTTGGTGCCCTTGCTTTAACTCGCTTCGGTATTTCAGTTTTGCCATCAGTAATAAAATAATATCCAAGCTCCCCACGAGGATTTTCGGCCCGTATATAAAATTCCTGCTCTTTGGGTATGATTTTTTTAGGGAGCTTTGCTCTTGGGTCGAATTCGGGTCCGCGTTTGAGCTCTTTTTGAAGTCTCTCAAGGCATTGCTCAATAATCCGGATAGATTCTGCAACTTCATCTGCTCTAACCTTGTAGCGGTCCCAACAATCACCGCTCTTGCCCATTTCACCTTTACCTACCGGAATATCGAATTCTAATTCTGGATATGCAGAATACTCGTCGGTACGACGCAAATCCCATTTTAAGCCTGAACCCCTTAGCATTGGCCCAGAACAACCATAATTAATTGCTACATCAAGTGGAAGTATCCCAACCCCGGCAGTTCTGCCAATAAATATCTGATTATCTGTTAGTAATAGATTTAGCTCTATTAACTTAGGCTTGAAATAGCTAACAAATTCAGTGCAGCGTTCTTCAAAACCCACAGGAAGATCATAGAATAATCCACCAACCCAAATATAATTATAGAGCATTCTGGAACCAGATGCCCATTCAAGCATGTTCATAATATGCTCACGATCTCTAAAACACCACAAGAAAGGTGTAAATGCCCCTATGTCGATTCCATATGTTCCAATTGCGATTAAATGTGAAGCTATTCTGTTAAGCTCGCAAACTAAAACTCGAATGTATTCAACTCTCTTTGGGATAATTTTATCTATCCCCATCATTCGTTCAACTCCCATCACATATGCATGGTCATTGTTCATTGAGGATAGATAATCCATTCTGTCAACAAATGGAATAATCTGTTGATAAGTAAGATTTTCACAGTGTTTTTCAAAACATCTATGTAAATATCCCATATGTGGGATCACCTCCTTGACTATTTCTCCATCAGTGATTAGTTCAAGTCGTAAAACACCATGGGTTGACGGATGCTGCGGACCCATATTTATGATCATCTCTTCTGGTTTGAGATTCTCAATTAACTGATCATATCTGGTTTTTTTTACCTGCATGATATTATTCAATGGTGAATAGGTATTTACTCTTTTATTTTTATTCCTTTATATTCTTCTGCTGCAATATAGTCCTTCCTGAGTGGATAGCCTTCCCAGTCATCTGGTAGCAGAATTCTTCTTAAATCTGGATGTCCTTCGAATTGTATTCCCAAAAGGTCAAACGCCTCACGCTCATGCCATTCTGCTGTTTTCCATACATCCGAAACAGAAATAAAGCTTGGTAATGAATCCAACTTTCTGTCGTGATCAATAATTACTTTTAAAACTAACTGATGCTTGTGAGGTATGGATGCAAGGTGATAAACCACAGAGAATTTATGGCTCTCCACGCCATGATCAATACCGGTTAAACAAGAAAGAAAGTCAAACCATGTGTTTGTATTATCCCTTAATTCCTGGCAAACAGGCACAATTGAATTTGGATTAATGATCAATGCTGGCTGAAGTCCTCCTTTTTGAACTTCAATGATCACATCAGAACCGAATTTTTCTGATAAAAGCTTGGTTATTTCATCAAAATTCATAACTATTCTTAAGGTGCAAGGCGAACAATTTTCCAGGATTTTTTATCTGCTTTTTTGAAGACAATTCTGTCGTGAAGACGACTTTGGCGGCCTTGCCAAAATTCAATAACCTGTGGCTTAACAAGATATCCTCCCCAAAATGCCGGTTTTGGAATAGTTTTTCCATCATATCGGGCTTCAGCTTCCTGCCAGTTCTTCTCAATTTCCTCCATTCCATCAATTACCTGGCTTTGTGGTGAAACAATAGCACCTAGCTGGCTTTTCTTTGGTCTGCTTTGAAAATAGCGTTCAGATTCTTCCTTGGTTAATTTTTCTACAGTGCCTTCGATGCGTACTTGCCGACCTAATTCAGCCCAATGAAATACAAGAGCAACCACCGGGTTTTTTGCCATTTCTTTGCCTTTTGCACTTAAATAATTGGTATAAAACATGAAACCTCTGTCTTCATATCCTTTTAATAGAACTATACGTGCAGAAGGTTTTCTGTCGATGCTGGTAGTTGCAAGAGTCATTGCATTGGGCTCATAAACTCCTGCTTCTATAGCTTCCTTTAACCATAAGCCAAATTGTTTAATAGGATCTTTATTAACATCCTTTTCAGATAATTTTACAGAAATGTATTCCTTACGGAGATTCTCTAATGTTTCTTTTTCTACTGACATAGTACATATTAATTATCTGGACACTTATACGATAAGTTTCATTAGTGCAAACTTAACAATTGCACCTTGTTATTCTATCATTTCGATAATTATTAGCCGTATATTGTAGTGATGTAATAAAATCTCAAGAATTCTTGTAAATATCCATGGATAACTTTTGTATTTAAAATATAGTTTAACCAGTATCTTTTCGTCCTAAAAATTTATAATTCTTGTCTACTTCTATGCAATTAGCTTATTTACTAATTTTGCTAAATTTTAGAATATTAGTTTCAGAGTATAAATAATAAAAATTATGGTTCTTAGAGTTGCCTGAGCAGCTTTTTGTTAATTAACACGTATGATAAGCCCGATTCAACCCAGAAATGGAACTCTTTTAGTTTCTGAGCCTTTTATGATTGATCCTAATTTTAAGAGATCAGTTGTATTACTTACCGAATTTGAAATAAATGGTGCTGTTGGTTTTGTTTTAAACCAAAAAAGTAATTTAATACTAAGCGATCTTATCTCTGATATAGAATGTTCCGATTTTCCCATATATATTGGAGGACCAGTTGAAAATGATAGCCTTCATTTTTTTCATAGATGCTATGATAAAATAAATAGTGGTATAAAGATTAGAGAGGGTCTATTTTGGGGTGGTAACTTTGAAACTTTAAAAATTCTTCTACAAAATAATACGATTAATTCTGATGAAATAAAATTTTTTATCGGATATTCTGGTTGGGGAGCTGGTCAGCTTGAACGTGAAATGAAGGAAAATTCCTGGATAGTTACTGATAAATTTGATTCTGAAGTGGTATTCGTTGAAAATGAAGAGAACTTGTGGCGTGAGGTAGTTATCGGACTCGGACCAAAATATGCTCATATTGCAAATTTTCCAGAAAATCCAAGGTTGAATTAACTTTTCAATAAATACATTTTGTATTTAAAAAGTATTTATCGATTAATTATGCATTATATATTAATATTTATTACAATCTAAGTAATGATTAATTAATCTTTTTTGATCATTATATAAATACTTAGGATTCCATTTCTTTTGCACTTTCTTCTACCTTCTGTTTTAATTCTTCCTTATAATTAAGCAGACGTTGAGAAAGTTCAGTATCAGATGTTCCTAGAATCTGTGCTGCAAGGATTCCTGCATTTTTTGCAGCATTCAAGGCAACAGTGGCAACAGGTATTCCATTTGGCATCTGCAGTATGGAAAGTATTGAATCCCATCCATCTATTGAATTTGTTGACTTGACAGGTACCCCAATAACTGGAAGTTGTGTAATAGAAGCAACCATACCAGGTAAGTGAGCTGCGCCACCAGCTCCTGCAATAATTACTTTTAAACCTCTATTGGCAGCAGATTTTGCATATTCAAACATTCTTTCAGGAGTGCGATGTGCAGATACTACTGTCATCTCAAAACCAACACCAAGTTCTTTTAATATGTCAGCTGCATCCTGCATGATATTCAGGTCAGACTTGCTGCCCATGATTATACCTACTTGAATTTTGTAATTTAAATTAGAACTCATTTTATCAATTTTAATAGCTGTAAATTAAATACTTATGGTTTTTAATTAAGATTTTACTTTAATAATATTTTGAACAAACCTAGCCTTCTCAATAGCTTTTTGTCGGTCATCATCTAAAATAGTAACGTGTCCCATTTTTCGGAAGGGTTTAGTTATTTTTTTTCCATATAAATGAAGATAAATTCCATCTAACGCAAGAGCATCATTTAATCCTTCATAAATTGCAGTTCCTTCAAAACCCTTCTCACCAAGTAGATTGATCATGACCGCATTACTGATTGTTCGCGTATCGCCCAATGGCAAATTAAAAATAGCTCTAAGTAATTGTTCATATTGTGAAGTATAATTACCTTCTATACTTTGGTGGCCACTATTATGTGGTCTTGGGGCAATTTCGTTTACAAGTAGTTCACCAGTTTTAGTTAGAAACATCTCAACGGCAAGAATTCCGACAATTTTTAACTTTTCTGCTACTTTTATGGCAAGCTGATCAGCTTTTTGAAGTGTTTCTGTATCTAAAGTTGAAGGAGATATCAAAAACTCAACCAGGTTGGCTTCAGGATTAAATTCCATCTCTACACAGGGAAAAGTTTTAACTTCTCCAGCTTCGTTCCTTGCTACAATTACAGCTAATTCTTTTTCGAAAGGAATAAGATCTTCTATTAAATTAGGCTCATTGAAGGCTTTTTGAAGATCATCAACATTCTTAATCATGATTACTCCCTTTCCATCGTATCCATCACGTCTTAGTTTTTGAATGTAAGGAAATGGGATATTGGCAGATAGAAGTTCTTCTTTGTTCTTGTATAATTGAAAGGCTGCAGTTGGGATCTGATTGTCTTTGAAAAACTGCTTTTGCGTACCCTTGTCTTGTATTAGTCTAATTACATTTGATTGAGGATAGACCTTGATGCCTTCCTTTTCCAACTGTTCAAGAGCATCAACATTCACTTTTTCAATCTCTATTGTCAAAATAT
>CANKAT010000116.1 GCA_947479815.1 Sphingobacteriaceae bacterium | reverse complement strand
TTGGGAATCGATCAGATGTATTTAGCCATTCGGTATGGGTTGGTTTTGCACCTAAATGACTAATGGTATGACATGACCATTGAAACATTACATTTTCATAAGGCCTCATATTTTCATGAAGCGGAATACACATGTTGCTAGTTTCAAAGTCTATGAAATGTAAGGGGTATTCAGCTAATGCCATTTCTGATTTTAAATCCGCTAATATTAATTCAGACTTTTGCGTCAGTTGATAAAGTGGCCGATTATTATAAAATGGCTTACCATTAGTAGGGCTAAGCAATTCAAGTGGAATATCATTCAAAGAAACTTTTTTATCTTTAATAAGTTCATCGATACAGCCAAGTTCACCAGCTTCCTTTTTCTCATTATGTATTGACTTTTTATTAATATGGCCTAATTGCCCTAAGCCTAATATATGCGGTTCAACCTTAGCTAATTCACCCCAGCATTGATCAAATCCGCTAATGGGATGATTGTCGTCGTGGGGTGTATATTCACAATTTTTGCAATTGCATGATAGTGGTGTTTCTATTTTTATATCATTGATAAGAGAGTCAATAAAAATAGTTGCAGCATGTTTAACCTCATTCATTACATCATTAACTTGTGCATCAACAGGAATCAATTTTACAAACAAGCTATCATTTTCATATGCATTGATAATGTTTTGTAGTAAAAGTTCATCACCAGTAAATACTACATCAACAGTTCTATACCTTGAATTTGGGTTTGCGGGTATATTTATAATTTGAAATTTATTGATCAAATCATCAAACTGAGAGATTGCAGAGGTATCAGGCATCATCAAAAAACTAGTGACTGATGCGTTCGGAAATTTTTCACGAACTACTTTAGTTTGATAGGCTATATCCTCTATGTATGGTTTCATATCAGGCTTTAACCAATAGTTTTTTTCATTTACTTGGCCTGAATCGAATGACTTTGATTTTACTTCAATGACTTTAATTTCATTTCCTGTTTTTTGGAGAATATCAACACGAACCAATTGATTATTGATACTAATAGCCGGCTCAAACAATACAATATTTTCGTGAATGGCTAGTAAATGATTGGTGCTTGCTATCGCCTCTGGTATAGTACCTATTACTTCAATTCCTTCAGGGTATAATAACATGGCCAACTTTCCGAACATAAAGCCACCGTCAGCCAACATTTTCATGTATTCATTTTCATCATTACTTGTTGGATAGCCGTGCTTCTTGTACCACAACTTTGTAGCACAAGTATGTGCTATCTTAAAATCAGATTTGGATAGGTAAACCATATAAAAAATTTAACTAAATGTACTATTTTAATAAATAATTGTGAATAGCCTACTATAGCTCTAACTATAGTTCTTTTTATTAATATAATTTTTGTTGAAAGAGTATTTGCACTGATTTTCGGCAGATTGATCTAAAAAAATACCCTGCCTTTTTGGGGCAGGGTAGGTTAATATATTTTTTTTAGAAATAAATTTATACTAATCTTCAGCATAAGATTCTACAGGTGGGCATGAACAAATTAGTGTTCTGTCGCCATACGTATCATTCACTCTTCCAACCGAAGGCCAGAATTTGTATGCTGCAACATAAGGTAGTGGGAAGGCAGCTTGCTGGCGCGAATAAGGATGTGCCCAGCCATTTGCTGTTACCACAGCTGAGGTATGGGGGGCATTTTTTAGTGGATTGTCGATTTTATCCATTGTTCCATTTTCTACCTCTTCAATTTCAGCACGGATAGCGATCATGGCATCACAGAAACGATCCAATTCATGCTTTGGTTCTGATTCTGTGGGTTCAATCATTACTGTTCCAGCTACTGGGAATGAAACAGTGGGAGCATGGAAGCCATAGTCCATTAACCTTTTGGCAATATCAGTTACCTCAACCCCAAAATTTTTGAACGCACGGCAATCTAAGATCATCTCATGTGCGCATCGTCCTTGACTCCCTGAATATAGAACCGGGTAGGAGCTTTCTAAGCGGGCCTTTATATAATTGGCGTTCAGTATTGCATATTTTGTTGCATTGGCCAATCCCTCTCCACCCATCATCGCAATATAAGCATGAGATATTAGCAATATGGATGCAGAGCCCCAAGGTGCAGATGAAACTGCCGAAATAGATTTACTGTTACCAATTTCTATAATTGAATGTCCCGGTAAATAAGGAACCAGGTGTTTTGCAACTCCAATTGGACCCATTCCCGGGCCACCCCCGCCATGAGGAATACAGAATGTTTTGTGAAGGTTCAAGTGACAAACGTCGGCCCCTATGTTTGCTGGGCTCGTTAATCCTACCTGAGCATTCATGTTCGCACCATCCATATAAACCTGTCCACCATAGTGATGAATGATCTGGCAAATCTCAATGATTGATTCCTCAAAAACTCCATGTGTAGATGGGTAAGTTACCATCAAACAGGAAAGATCTTTTGCATGTTCTGCAGCTTTTTCTTTTAAGTCGGCAAGGTCAATATTCCCTTTTTCATCACATTTTACAATGATGATCTTCATGCCTGCCATAGCAGCTGAAGCCGGGTTAGTGCCATGTGCTGAAGAAGGAATTAAGGCTACATTACGTTGCGTGTCGCCTCTGTCCAAATGATAAGCACGGATAACCATCAGTCCGGTATATTCGCCTTGTGCTCCCGAATTGGGCTGTAAACTCATTGCTGCAAAGCCTGTAATCTCACTAAGCCATTCATTTAATTCAGCAAAGATCTGCATATATCCTCCCACCTGATCGGTTGGAGCAAATGGATGTATCTTACTGAATTCGGCCCAAGTAACCGGAACCATCTCAGTAGTTGCATTCAGTTTCATGGTACATGAACCTAAAGCGATCATGGAATGACAAAGCGATAGATCTTTTGCTTCCAATGATTTGATATACCGGAGCATCTCATGTTCTGAATGATGCGAGTTGAATACTGGATGGGTTAAATAGTTTGATTTTCTTTGCAACTCAGCTGGAATTTGCGAGCTGATATCAGATTTTAATCCATCAAGGTCAAGATCATACATGCTTGTACCTTTTACTTTTGCAAAAAACCGGATCAGCGTTAATACATCTTCTGTTGAAGTGGTTTCATCAAGCGTGATACTAGCCACTGAGCCTTCATAGTGTAGGTTTACCTCATTATTGATGGCTTCAGCATGGATCGAATTTTTGAGTTCGCCTAGATTTAATTTTAGTGTATCAAAGAAAAATTGATTTTCTTGTTTGTATCCTAAACTTTCTAATGCTTTTGATAGGAATACAGTGAGCCCGTGAATCCGTTCTGCAATCAGTTTTATTCCTTTTGGGCCATGATAGATGGCATACATACTCGCCATAATTGCCAGTAAGGCTTGTGCTGTACAGATGTTTGAAGTTGCCTTATCTCTACGAATATGCTGTTCACGTGTTTGAAGAGCCATTCTAAGGGCATAGTTGCCGGCACTGTCAATGGTTACCCCAATAATTCTACCAGGGAGGGAACGTTTGTACTCGTCTTTTGTGGCAAAGAATGCAGCATGTGGACCTCCAAAACCCATCGGAATACCAAAACGCTGAGTTGATCCTACCACGATGTCGGCGCCCCATTCTCCCGGAGGACTTAAAAGCGCTAATGACATAATATCGGCAGCAACTGTGAGTTTGATGTCTTTTTCTTGTGCCTTTTTAGCAAAATCAGAATAGTTATATACTTCTCCTTTACCTGCCGGATACTGAAGCATTGCTCCAAACATGGTTGCATCCAGTTCAACAGTTTGATGATCACCGATGCGTATCTCAATTTGATAAGGAGCAGCTCGGGTTTTTAATATGTCAATGGTTTGAGCCAGTACTTCTTGCGAAACAAAAAATACGTTGGCCTCTTCATTTTTGCGAAGGCTATACTGCATAAACATGGCTTCGGCAGCTGCTGTTCCCTCGTCAAGTAATGATGCATTGGCGATGGCCATCCCGGTAAGGTCAACCACCATAGTTTGGAAATTCAATAAGGCTTGTAAACGGCCCTGTGCTATTTCTGCTTGGTAAGGAGTGTATTGGGTATACCATCCCGGATTTTCTAGAATGTTACGTTGAATCACACCTGGAACAATCACATCGTGATATCCTTGACCGATATAGGTCTTGAAAACTTTATTTTTTGAAGCAGTTAGCTTCAGATCATTCAGGTAATCGAACTCGCTTTTTGCCGCCGGAAGGTTTAATGCTTTTTTTAACCGGATATTTGCCGGAACGGTTTGCTCGATTAATTCATCGATAGAATCTGCACAAATAATATCAAGCATTTCCTTAACATCTTGCTCATTTGGAGCGATGTGACGTTGCTCAAATTTTTCCTGATAATCTATATTTAACTTCATTAAAATAAGGGGAGTTTTGATATTCAAAAATAATCATTTTCACCATATTTTATTGAACGTGAATTGTTTTCACAAGAAAAAATATAGTCATGCTTCGAGTGCTAGCAATTTGAAAGAGAATATTACAAACAGATGATTGTTAACCCGCTGCTTATTCTCCTGTAACCACCCAGCCCGCTTCTTTTTTAAGCTTCAGCTTATAGGTTTTTGTGATGAATTCGCTGTTGGATGCCCCACTATTGTCAAAAGAATAAAAATCAGTTTCTTCTCTTTTCAAGCTAACGGTAACTTTAGCGGTTTTGCTGGCTGATTTTATAAAGTTTACCGGTTTGCTTTCATCTAAAACATAAAACACAGTCTTAACTTTTGCTTTATCTTTTCTCTGACTAGTAACCAGTGATGCGGCCTTCTCTGTTAAGCTAATCTGATAAACAAAAATACTGTCTTTTGAAAAAAATCGTTTTTTCCCTTCAATAAGCTCCATTTTGATGAGTCCATTATCTTCGAGTGCTTCATAGTTACGGAGCTCTTGTTGGTCTTTTTCTCCCTTGAACTTGATTTCACCAAAGTTAAAGGAAGCTGTTCTAAACTCCGGATTGGATTCGAGATATTCGGCGATCACTTCTGATGCTTCATTTTCATTGATTGTTGTTTCATTACCACATCCATTGATAAAAATGGTGCTGAATAGTATAAACAGCAGTATTACTGATCTTTTCATAGCTTTTGTCTTCATGATTTACCAAAAATATGCCAATTCTTAATAGAAGAAAGCGGCATATTTATTTTATTAAATAACTTCAATTAGTTTTTCACTGGTTCTTGCTGATAAAGTGCCAAAGCAAACAATATTTTGTTCAGGAATTCCATTGTCTCTTAGGATCTGTTCAAATTCTAGGCTTTTATCTTCCTGAATTGCGACTAACAGTCCCCCGCTTGTTTGAGGGTCTGCCAGAATGTGTTTTTGCCTTTCTGAAATAGGCTTTACCTTATGCCCGTAGCTTGCCCAATTCCTGTTGGTTCCTCCCGGCACAGAGTTTTGGTTGAGGTATTCCTCGATCTCTGCCATTTTGGGAACCTTGTCAAATTCTATGATTGCCTGTAGATCGCTTCCTTCACACATCTCAGATAAATGGCCTAATAATCCGAATCCGGTTACATCTGTCATTGCCTTTACATAGTCGAGTTTACCCAGTGTTTCGCCAATCTTGTTTAACATCGACATGCTCTTAGGTGCAATTTCAGCATGCTCAGGTTTTAGAATTCCTTTTTTCTGTGCGGTGGTTAGAATGCCAACACCTAATGCTTTGGTTAAATAAAGTTTGCAGCCTGCACTGGCTGTTGAGTTTTGTTTTAAGTGCTGTATAGCGACCATTCCGTTGACTGCAAGCCCGAAAATTGGCTCAGGACTATCAATGCTATGTCCGCCAGCAAGGGTAATTCCTGCTTCAGCGCAAATAGACCTTGATCCTTCGAGCACTTTTTGTGCCACCTCGGGCGATAATTTATCGATGGGCCAACCTAGAATAGCAATGGCCAATACCGGTTTTCCTCCCATGGCATATACATCACTGATTGCATTTGCAGAAGCAATCCTACCAAAATCATACGCATCATCTACAATAGGCATAAAAAAATCAGTCGTAGAAATTAAAGCGGTTCCGTTACCTAGATCTAATACCGCTGCATCATCACGTGTATTATTGCCAACTAATAACGATGGATCTGCGGCATGTTTTATAGAGCTGTGAAGAATCTGATCAAGAACTGCTGGGCTGATCTTGCATCCACAGCCTGCACCGTGTGAATATTGGGTTAATTTTATTTCTTCGGGGGCCATATATGTGAGTATTGAG
>CANKAT010000115.1 GCA_947479815.1 Sphingobacteriaceae bacterium | reverse complement strand
GTATATAGCCGTAATCAGGTTCTTGTTTTCCAAGATTTTGATTACAATAATACCTTCAATGGTACCGGAAATATCGGCGGATTTTTGGGCAATAATCTTCCCGATGGCATTTACTATTATTTGATCAGCGTGAACGGAGCAAAAGGTATTCCGGGATATCTAATCATTAACAGATAACATATGAACAAGAAAGTATACCTGTTAGTACTATTCATGCTCCTAACCGTATTGTCCTCAAGGCTCAGTGCGCAACAGCTGCCTTTGTATTCGCAGTATATGTTTAATACCCTGGAGATCAATCCAGCCTATGCTGGTTTTAAGCAGACAATGCAATTTACAAGCGTTTTTAGGAAACAATTCAACGGAATTAAAACTGCACCTCAAACTGCTATGATCTCTGGTGATATGCCAATCGGTGATACGCGCTTGGGTATCGGTCTTAAAATTGTAGACGACCGTATTTCAGTTATACAAAATTTTGGTGCCCAGCTATCCATGTCTTACCGTATTGAGGGTGATAATTCCAATCTCTCATTCGGCCTTCAGGCAGGTGCTTTAAACAATAAAACAGATTTTAGTCAATTAAACATTACTAATGCTGGCGATCCGGTATTCGCACAGAATTTAAATGCCATGGCAGCAAATTTTGGTACCGGGATTTACTTCAATACCGATAAATTTTTTGCCGGATTTTCATCGCCCAACTTGGTGAGAACACATTTAAGGAAAACTGATGTGGCCTTGTCAGAATATATGGTCAAGCAAGATATGCACCTTTATCTTAATGCAGGTTACCTGATTACGGTGAATGATAATTTTGTTTTGAAACCTTCATTCCTCCTCAGAGGTGTAAAAGGTATTCCTTTAAATTACGATATTAATGCAAACCTATTCTTTAGGGATATCATGTCTGGCGGAATATCCTACCGTAGCCATAGCGCGCTGGTTGGATTACTTGATTTCAGACTTTTACCTACCTTAAGAGTAGGCTATGCATATGATTATAATCTTGGCCGACTAAGCAACTTTTCAAAAGCAACCCATGAAATCATTTTACGATTTCATATTCCGTTTGATAAAGATGAATTGATGCCGAGTTATATGTTTTAAGTTTTAAGTAATAAGTATTAAGTATTAAGTATTAAGTTTTAAGTATTGAGATAGATTATGCTTCACCTCCGACTTCAGACCTCCGACTTCATACTTCATACTTCAGACAACAGATAACAGACAACAGATAACAGACAACTGATTATAGACAACATACCAGGTAAAACATAACAATATGCGTCCAGTAAAATTACTATCCATTGCTTTAATGCTTACAGGAATATGCTTCCTTGGTAAGGCAACAGCTCAAATCAAGATTGGAACGAATGGTGCCATCATTGCTCCAGCTTCTCTTTTGGAGCTTGAGAGCGCTAATCAGGGTTTTTTATTGCCGCGTATGGCTAATACCATCGCAATTGATGCATTAAATCCGCCTAATGGGATGATGATCTATAAAACCACAGATCCTGCCGGATTGTATATCCGAAAAAATAATCAGTGGGAATACATTTCCGGTTCTATGAATGGTGATGCAATGTTTAATTCAGTGACTGTTAATGGTCCGGTTACTGCATTAAGTTTTAGTGGTCCTTTGACTGGTAATGCCAGCACCGCGACTTTAGCTACAACCGCTACAAATTCTAATAATTCGGCCGTAACCAATGATATTGCAAACCCTGGAACAACTTATCCTGTATTTGTAAACTCTACACCCGGAAATCAGCCTTTGCGAACCAGTAGCGGAAATCTAAGCTATGTTCCTGCAACCGGGATATTAACGGCAAAAGGATTTAAAGGACTCCTAACCGGAGATGTAATTGGGAATGCCAGTTCATCAGTAGATGCACAGAACACGGTGAATATTCGTATTACCGACGATGTAATTGCTCCGGAAACCATGTTTCCAACATTCGTAACGGCAAATTCAGGCCCCCTGGCTCCACGTGTTGCAAGTACCAAATTAAGTTTCATACCCCTTACCGGCGAATTAACTACGACCACTTTTAGAGGAGCACTAATCGGAAATGCCAGTTCTGCCACTAACGTAACTGGAAATGTAGCCGCAGTCAATGGCGGTACAGGGCATGCCATTTACTCACCCGGTGATATGCTTTATGCCAGCTCTTCAACCGCACTTGTTAAACTACCTATCGGGTCTCCTGGTGCAGTTTTGAGAGTTAGCTCGGGTAATTTGCCATCTTGGTCAACGGCGGGTGCAGGAACTGTAATTAACGTAACCGGTACACCTAACCGCATTACTGTAACTGATCCTACCGTTTCGCCGGTGCTAGATATTGCTACCAACTATGCCGGACAGCCTTCCATATCCACTCTTGGTACCATCACAACAGGAATTTGGAACGGAACTGAAATTGGGGTAGCCCGTGGAGGAACCGGACGTACCACACTTGCAGCAGGAAGGGTTTTAGTAGGCAATGGTACAGGAACAGTAAATTCTGTGGATGGCGATGTACCTAACCTTGTTCTAACTTCAAACGGGCCTGGACTGGCACCTTCGTTTAAATCGCCAGGTGCAGGAGATATGGTACTCAATGTTGATCAGACCGTTACCGGAATAAAAACTTTTGGAGCAGTAGGAAATGTAGGCAAACTGGTTCTTGCTGGTGTTACCGCAGGTGCAACTATTTTAAATGGCCCAACTACAGGTACAGGGGGTACAGTAGTGTTGCCTCAAAATGGGACATTGGCAACTTTAGCGGGTGCTGAAACCCTTTCTAATAAAACTTTAACCTCACCAACGTTAAATACTCCTAATATTGGTGATGCTGTAGGAACTACACTTAAACTGGGAGGTGGCGCAGCCCTAACTACTACCGATCAAATTGGTACTGGGCGTATTGTGATGGATAATAACCCAACGCTGATTTCGCCAAATATAGGAGTTGCAACTGGAACAAGCTTGAACCTTGGTGGTGGAACGGTTACTGCTGCTACTTTTACGGGAACAGCGAATGACGTAAATAATGTATATGGTGTGGCCGCAAGTACGGTTCAGGCTGGGGCTGCATTGGCAAATAGTGCTTCAGTAACTGTTGCGGGTACAATTGTAAAAAGAGATGGAACCGGTAATTTTTCTGCAGGAACAATTACTGCTAATCTTACTGGAACTGCGTCAAATGCTACATTAGCCGCGAACGCAACCACTGCAATCAATGCTAACAATACAAAAATCACGGAAGATAATACAACCGCAACAGATATTTATCCAACCTTTGTTACCGGTACTTCCGACTATCTACCACAAAGAGTGAATAGCTCTAGGCTTACTTATCGTCCTTCAACAGGTATGTTGAATGCGACTAGCATGACAGCCCTCCAATTTATTTCAAAGACAACTATTGGTACTCCACCATTTGAAGTCAATTCTCCCACTCCTGTTGCTATTCTAAGTATCGGAGGCAATGCAGCAACGGCAACTAAATTAGCCGCTTCAAAAAATATCAATGGAGTAGCATTTGATGGAAGTGCAGATATTAATGCACCAGCTGATGCTGGAACTTTAACAGGTACCACGTTAAAATCAACAGTTACTGGTTCTAGTTTAACGAGTGTAGGGACATTAGCGAACTTAACAGTAAATAATCCAATAGCAGGAAGTATAACGGGTACTTCATCGAATGTGACAGGAATAATTTTAGGGGCTAATGGAGGAACAGGGGTAAACAATAACAATAAAACTATTACTATACTTGGCGGAAATTTTTCAACTTCCGGTACAGGGGCACTTAACTTAAATACAACTGCAAATACAAATGTAACGCTACCAACTTTAGGAACTTTATATGGTACTGCCGCTGGATCTTTTAGTTCATCAGCATTGCTCACATCACTAACTGATCCAACTGGTACAGGAGGAGGAGTAGTGTTTGCTACAAATCCAACAATAGAAAGGCCAATGGTATCTTCACTCCTTGCTGATCCAGTTGCTACTTACAATACAACTGGAGGAGCTTTAGGTACAAATGTTGCACTTAGTGGGGCAGGGGTTTCTGGAACTAATTTGGCTGGAACAGTTACAATTACCATTGCTGGAGGAGGTGGAGCAAATCAAGGTTTGGTCACAGTTAGTTATTCTTCTCCTTTTCCAACAACTTCTTATCCCGTATTATATCCAGCAAGTTCATCTGCTGCCGCTCTAACGGGTGCAAATCAAGTGTGGGCAACAGGTACGAATAATGGTTTTACTATTCGTTCTGGAACTTGGGCACTGCCTGATGGTGCATACACTTGGAATTATCACGTAATCGGCAGATAATACCAATAAGGATAATTATCTAATTCTAAAACAAATTGTTGCCCGGCATAAAACCCACAGATGAGAAAAGTATTTTTAATTCTATTAATCTTCTGTGCCGGATGCCGAAAAGCACCTGAGCCGCTTCCGGGGAAAGCGGTTTTGCAATTGCCCAGGAATAATGAAATCTGTGCCGATGGAATTATTGTTTCAACCAGCAGGACCAAGATTCTGTTCAAATGGGAGGCCTCCAAAAACACCGATTCGTATGTTTTGAGTATAAAAAATCTTGAAAATGCGCAAATTACTACCTATAGCACCGATAAAACTCAATTAGAGATTGAACTCGACCGCAATTTGGCCTATTCCTGGTTTATTACCTCTAAAAACACCCAAATCAACAAAGAGATCAGTACAGATTTGTGGAAATTTTATAATCCGGCACCGGCTCAAACCTCTTTTTCACCTTTCCCTGCCGAATTGATAGCGCCACGTTATGGCGAGGTAATCCCACTTTCTGCTACAACTGTGACTTTGAAATGGGCCGCAATTGACCCAGATGGGGATATTGATAGCTACGATGTTTACCTGAGTAATACCAATGTACCGGTGTTGTTTAAGTCGGGTCTGAAAACAGCAGTTCTTGCCGATCTGTTGCTGGATCGTAATAAAACCTATTACTGGAAAATTAGTACGCGCGATTCAAAGGGCAACCGCTCTAACTCAGATGTATATGTTTTTAAACTAGATTGATGATGAAAAAGCCTGTTATGAATAAAATTTTATTCTTTTTTATCGCCCTCGTCCTCATTTCAACAGATTTATTGGCCCAGTTACAAGCCGTATCGCTCGAACAGCGGGTAGAGAATTCCACTCTGATATTTGAAGGTAAAGTATTGCGTAAATCCTCTTTTTGGGATACTGATCACAGGCATATTTATACCTCCAACCTGGTTTCAGTTTACAAGGTTTTTAAAGGTGATCTCAGTAATTCAATTGTTGAAGTAATCACTATTGGTGGTATGGTAGGTAATCAAATGGAGAAGGTATCTTATGGTTTGGATCTTCAGGAAGGCACCTTGGGAGTTTTTACCTGTATCCCAAACAATACCAAACTTAGCTCATCATCTAAAAATTTACGACTCCGACCCTATGCCGAAGTTCAGGGTTTTATTAGTTATGATCTTGCCACAGGAACTGCAAGAGATGTGTTTAAGGTCTATAAAAATATTTCTGGTGAGATCTATCCTGTTCTTCAAAAACTGACACATTCCAATTATAAAGTGATGAATAAGGCTGATTTTAAGATAAAATAATAAGGCGTAGGTGAAAAAGTTGAATATTAGCCTTTCGGTTTTGACAGTTTTACTGTTAATGTGCACGGTTTTTACCACCGCATATGGCCAGGTTATTACTAATTTTTCGCCAACTACAACTTCTGCCGGTACAGGTAGCCAGATTACTATTACGGGTTCAGGTTTTGGCCCTGGTCCGGCATCGAGCAATAAATATGTTGAATTTGCCAATTCAGATAATGGAGGGCTAACCGGAGTGACACCGGCCCTTGTAGAGTATGTTTCATGGGATGATGGTAAAATTGTAGTAATTGTTCCATCCGGAGCGGGTACAGGAGCTATTAAAGTTTACAATGGAACTTCCAAGGGTGTTTCATCATCCAGCCTTACTGTTTCGTATAATATCATCAATAGATCAACCTATCAGCCTAAGCATATTGATAAAAATACCCAGGGTGGATATACCTGGCAATTAGAGCTGGGCTTCAATGGGCAGTCTAATGCAAAAAATTCTTTTTTAAAGTCATTGAGTGCCTGGACCTGTTTCACAGGCATTAATTGGAAGGTAGGTGCTCCCACCACGGCAAATCAAACCGGGCTCGATGGAATAAATGTTGTCAGATTTGACACCGGAACCGAATTGCCTGCAGGGGTTTTGGGGGTAGCTTATACCTATTATTCATCCTGCGGAAGTAATATATGGCAAATTAATGAAACCGATTTGGTTTTTGATAAGGAGCGAAACTGGAACTTTG
>CANKAT010000114.1 GCA_947479815.1 Sphingobacteriaceae bacterium | reverse complement strand
ATTTGGGAAGAAAAAGTACCCAAGAAGGAATGAGAGATTTATCAGGAAAAATATTAAGCACATTACTCTGTAATATGACTACAACAACTAAAACAAAAATAGAAATGCCTGTAATGAGTTTGGAAATAAATTTATTATTCATTCTGATGTATTTTATATGGAATTTATCGATCCTTGATATTTCGTAATTCTTCAGTAATTAGCACTTTAATTTCATCAATCAACAAGTTAACTTGATCCTGACCGCGACTGGAATCATAATAGCCTCTGATTCGTTTTTGCGGATCTAGAAGGATTAACATTGGGCTATGAATTATATTGAGCTTATTAGAATTATCCTGAATTGCATCTACCAAGAAATCTTCCTTGGCAATAGCATATATTAAGGTTTTATCACCTGTCAGAAAATCCCACTTTTTATTTTCGGCAACAAATGGCTTGCTATATTCTGCAAGTATAGATGGAGTATCATTTTCAGGATCTACGCTAATCGAAATAAAACGCATCAACCTATTGTTATTAAAAGTTTTAGCAACCCGAGCCATTTCCTTATTCATTCCCAAACAAAAAACAGGACAACGAGTATAAAAGAAATTAACAACCGTTATCTGATTACTGTCAGCCGGGAAACTAATGGAGTCAGAATTTTGGTTTAGAAATTTAAAGTCGCGTACTACGTGATAAATAGTGTCAGGAATTTGTTTACGACGTTTAATGTGGAAGGTTTTTGCTACCTGCTTGGTACCATAAATAGGAAGAGGGCGATATCGATTTTGGCCTTTTTCCTTTAGTAAATAATATAAAGTACCTGGTACTGCCAATAGAATTAACAGAACCAGGATTTTTTTAATGGGAAAAGAGGGTAAACTCATTAATACCTTTGAACAAACTGGTACGAACCTTCAATTAACATCAAAACAATAAAGTAAATAATGAATATTAAAGAAACTGTAATTCCAGTTTTCAATGCAAATTTTTCAAATTTTAGGTGCATAAAATATGCTACAATATAAAATGCTTTTACAAGAGTAAGAGCTATATATGCAAAATTACCAATTCCGTGTCCTATCAAACCTTTAGGTATCATGTAAAGAGCTATGAAGAATTCAATAGCTGTTATTCCTAAAAGATAAAAGAAGACTTGCCAGATCTTTTTCTTGGTCATTCCCTCATGCTCTGCGGCATGATTATCGTGTGTATGTTCTGCAGACATTATATATAGATTATCAGGATTTAAACTAAATAGAAGAAAGTAAATACAAATACCCAAACAAGGTCTACAAAGTGCCAGTACAAACCCACTTTTTCAACCATCAGGTAGCTTCCGCTTTTCTGGAAGACATTGAAGGTTACCATCAAAAGAATAATAACATTAATTACGACTCCGGTAAACACGTGGAAACCATGAAAGCCCGTTATGGTAAAGAATAGGTTGGCAAATTGTAGTGCGCCAATCGTGTCAATACCCGTATAAGAAGTTGGAAAACTTCCCCACCAATAACCTTCGTGATGTAAGTGAGACCATTCTAAAGCCTGGCAACCAAGGAACATTAATCCACCTATGATAGTAGCAATCATCCACCAAACAACCTCTTTCTTAGAATTACGATGTCCTGCCTCTACAGCAAGAACCATAGTTACAGAGCTCATAATTAGGATAAATGTCATGAGACCCACAAAAATGAGGGGGAATCCATGGTCTGCAATACCCGGGATAGATTGAAACACTACATCAGGATCAGGCCAACTAATTTTACTAAAGCGTTGCGCTCCATAATAAATTAGAAAGGCAGAAAATGTAAAAGCATCTGATAAGAGGAAAAACCACATCATCAGTTTTCCATATTCTACAGCAAAAGGGGACTTTCCGCCACTCCAGGCGTCAGTTTTTAATTCGTCTAGTTTTGATACAGTAGCACTCATTTAAACTATGGTATATTGATTTA
The DNA here is from genome assembly GCA_947479815.1 of Sphingobacteriaceae bacterium. Lineage (GTDB taxonomy): Bacteria > Bacteroidota > Bacteroidia > Sphingobacteriales > Sphingobacteriaceae > Daejeonella. Next base: position 4,482 of record CANKAT010000114.1, on the reverse strand, counting down.
TTATTGATTCAAAAGTAAGAAAACATATAGATAAATCCATAGGATATCTATAAAATGCCAAAAAATGGATGTCACTTCCATACGAAATATATTACGCACCTGAGGAATGTTGCGAATTTTGCCTATTAAAGCATAAATCAACATACATATACCAGCAACAATATGTAATAAGTGTGCGCCAGAAAACACATAAATAAACGATTGAGAGGCATTATAGTTGACAAAATACGCTCCTGATTCATATAATACCTGCCATGCTGAATACTGACTATAAAAGAAAGCAAGTGCAAGCACAATGGTAAGTCCAATAAAAAGTTTTTGCCTGCCAAATTGTAAATTTTTGGCAGAGAGATAGGCCACATGCATAGTCAGACTACTCAAAACTATGATGACAGAACTATACATAAATGCTTTAGGAAGTAAAACTTTAATTCCACGCTCCACGTTACCTTCAGTATAAACAATAAATCCGCTGGTTAAAGCAGCAAACATCATAAATGAAGAGATAATAAACAGCCACATTAAAAATTTTCTTGCTTTAAAATTCTGCCTATCCTCTACTTGTACATTTTTAATTTCCATAGTATTCTATTTTGCAATAAAGTCAAATAATAAAGTCAGCTGCAACAAAGGCAGATAAATAAAAGAAGTATACATCAAATTTTTAGCTGATAAAACATCTTTGTTTTTATACAATAAAATTGCCTTCCAAATAAAGTATAAGCCTGACATCAGAGCTATTACCAAATAAATATTGCCAGCAAATGCCTGACCACCTGGCATCAGGTATACCGTTGGCATCAAACTAACCGGTACCAGAACAATGGTTGTAAGTAGCGTAATAATGGCACTGGTTTTATCTTGTTTAGTTGTGGGCAATAATCTAAATCCAGCCCGTTTATAATCTTCATCAAGTACCCAAGCGATAGCCCAAAAATGAGGAAACTGCCATACAAACTGAATGAGGAAAAGTATTACAGGTATCCAAGAAATACGTGGTTCATTAAATGATGCAAAATAACCAATCAAGGGAGGAAAAGCACCAGGAAAAGCACCAATAAAAACAGCAATTGGTGATTTTCTTTTCATAGGTGTATACACAAAGGCGTATAAAAATATCGACAATACCGATAATACACCTGTTGGAAAATTAAGTTTAACCAACATTAATGTCCCTGTAATACCCATAACAAGACTAAGAACCAAGGCCTGACCGGTTGTCATTTTTCCGGAAGGAATGGGGCGATCCATAGTTCGTTTCATCAACTTATCCAGATCCTTTTCAATAATTTCATTGAAACCATTTGCGGCACCTGTTACGAGAAACCCTCCAATCGTAAGAATCATCCAATTGAACCAGTTAATATCCCCTTGAAACCTGCTTCCCATAAGAAAGCAGATTGACGCAGAGAACACTACTGTCATCGTAAGTCTTAATTTTATTAACTTATTGAAATCGGATATGAAGTTCCTCACTCTATGTTCTATTTCACAAAATTTAATTGCCTGATTTGCAAAACTGAAAAAATAGCTCTATCAGACTGGCAGTAAAAGTACTAAGGAAATATATTTTAAATGGTATTTCCAAAGGTTATATCATGTACACTAAAGAATAATGATATTGAATTAACAATACATTTTTAGTAGAAAAAAGATAAGCTCATTATAGAATAGCTCACTGGTTTTTTCTTCAAAATGCAAACACGAAACATCCTTTAATTAAACAGGCAGTAATAAATACTGCCTGTTTATATTATTGATATGTCTATTTTTTAAACTTGCTCTTTAGCTTTTGGCTTTTTAGCATTATTCTTTTCCCATTCCTCCTGTATACGTTCAGCTTCAGGATTATCTTCGAAATCATGTGGAAGATTAGAGCTCATTGTTTCAGAGAAAGGTGTAGTTTGAGGGATAAAGTCTGTATGATGTCCAGGCTTGCTATAATCATATGGCCAACGGTAAACTGAAGGAATTTCTCCAGGCCAGTTTCCATGTAACTGTTCTACCGGAGCGGTCCATTCCAAAGTGTTTGAATCCCATGGATTTTGTGATGATTTCTTACCATAGAACATAGAGTAAAAGAAATTCCATAAGAAAGCAACCTGTGCAAGTGCCGAAATAATTGCAGCCCATGTAATGAAAACATTGACTGTTAACCATTCCTGCATAAATGCAAATTCAGTGAATGCATAGTAACGACGAGGAACACCATCAATACCCATAAAGTGCATCGGGAAGAATACCAGATAGGCACCAATAAAGGTTAACCAGAAATGCAGGAATCCTAAGCGCTCATCCATCATGCGTCCGAACATTCTTGGATACCAGTGGTAAACACCGCAAAGCATTCCGAAAATTGCAGCACAACCCATTACTAGGTGAAAGTGAGCCACAACAAAATAAGTATCGTGAAGATTTATATCCAGTGCTGCATTTCCTAGGAATATACCGGTAAGACCTCCAGAAATAAAGAAGGATACTAAACCAATTGCAAATAACATAGCAGGAGTAAATCTTAAGTTACCTCTCCAGATAGTAGCTAGGTAATTGAATGTCTTTACTGCTGAAGGAACTGCAATGATTAGGGTAGTGATCATGAATACTCCTCCAAGGAATGGATTCATACCTGTAATAAACATATGGTGACCCCATACAATGAAGGAAAGAATTGCAATACCTATCAAAGAATACACCATTGCATGGTAACCAAATATAGGTTTCCTTGAATTTGTAGCAATTACCTCTGATGTAAGTCCTAATGCTGGCATAATCACGATATAAACCTCAGGGTGACCCAGGAACCAGAATAAGTGTTGCCATAATACAGGACTACCCCCTTGATTTGGAAGGATCTGCCCAGCTACAACAATATCAGAAAGATAAAAACTTGTACCAAAGCTACGGTCAAATATTAATAAGACTACAGCTGATACTAATACAGGGAAAGATAATACCCCTACAATTGCTGTTAAAAAGAATGCCCAAATAGTTAAAGGCATTTTCCACATATCCATACCCTTGGTACGCATATTCAGAATTGTTGAAATATAGTTTAGTGCTCCAATTAGGGCTGATGCAACAAATGCAACCATACTAATAAGCCACAAAGTCATTCCAGTACCAGAACCACTGATGGCTTTAGGTAAGGCAGATAATGGAGGATATACCGTCCAACCCGAACTAGCAGGTCCACTTTCAACAAAGAATGAAGCCATCATAATGGTACAGGCTAAAAAGAATAACCAATATGAAAGCATGTTGATGAATGGTGAAGCCATATCTCTAGCGCCCAACTGCAATGGAATTAGAAGGTTACTAAACGTTCCGCTTAGCCCAGCAGTTAATACAAAGAATACCATAATTGTACCATGAATGGTAACTATAGCCAGGTAGAAATCTGGTTTTATTCGCCCTCCTTCTGCCCATTTTTCTCCAAGAAATGTTTCCAATAATGGGAAGTTTTTATCTGGCCAAGCTAATTGTAGCCTGAACAGAATTGATAATACCATTGCTACTACAGCCATAATAATTCCTGTGATCAGAAATTGCTTGGCAATCATTTTATGATCCTGACTAAAGATGTATTTTGTTATAAATGTTTCTTTATGATGATCATGACTGTGATCATCATGTTGGTGAAGTACAGCTGAATCGTGGGTGGTAGTGCTTGCCATAATTATTTTATAATAGTATTAGTATTTAAAGCAATTTTATTGTTTTCATCAGTAGCTTTTCTATTAACCATCTGAAGTTCTTTTTTAACATCGTCATTGTAGTAAAGAGCCTGTTTAGCTAACCAAGTAGCGTATTCAGCCTCAGAAACCACAGTAACTTTTACTTGCATGTTATAATGTCCTGCACCGCAAATTTTAGCGCAAAGTAAAACGTAATTATATTCCGGATTATTTCTTTCCACTCTCACCTCTGCAGTTGTCAAACGTGGCGTAAACTGGAAGTAAGTAGGCATACCCGGAACAGCGTTCATTTGAGCTCTGAAGTCAGGAAGATAAAAACTATGAAGTACGTCTTTAGATCCAATTGTGAATCGGACAGGCTTATTCACAGGAATAACTATCTCGCCTGCAAGCTTATCATCCCAGCTTTTTTGATCTTTAAAATCAATTCCAAGTCCATTGGTAGGTGTAGTTAGTTTATAATTACGCGTTCCAATTTGATTATCGGCTCCAGCATATCTTAAACTCCATTTAAACTGTTCACCTGTAATCTCAATATTGATTGCTTTCTTTTGATCTTCAGGAGAAACATTAGTGATACCCCTCCAAGTAAAGAATCCTAATAATACAAGCACTGTTAAAACAATAGCTGGTATAATTGTCCAAATTCTTTCCAATGAATTATTGTGTGGATAGAAGTAGGCCTTTCTGTTTTCAGACCCTCTGTATTTAAATGAAAATCCAAATAGAGCTATATGCGTTAGAATAAATACGATTGTAGTTAATATCAAGGTGATATTAAACATAT
>CANKAT010000113.1 GCA_947479815.1 Sphingobacteriaceae bacterium | reverse complement strand
TGATTCTGCCACAAAAGAAATTACTTACGGAACGGCTGCAGCATCTGGTGGTGTACCTTATACTGGCGCAACAAGTGCTGTTAATTTAGGTAATTATGATTTAACGGTTAACGGGCTAAAAATTGGGAAAGGGGTTAGTTCGAAATCAACCAATACAGCAGTAGGACTTCAGGCCCTCAATTCTGATTCGAGTTCGCCTATGATACCTGGAAATAATTCTGCATTTGGATATTACGCGCTTAGAGCCAATACGGATGGCTTTAGTAATACAGCGATGGGTTATAATGTTTTGAGATCAAATACAGACGGAAGTTACAATACTGGGGTTGGTAATTCCGTCTTGTCAAGCAATACTTCAGGTATTCAAAACGCCGGAGTGGGGAATTCCACTTTGGCGGGCAATCAAACGGGGAGTTACAATACTGCAATGGGAACGGCAGCCCTGCAAGGCAATACCACAGGTGCAAACAATACAGCAACAGGTTTTCGAGCCTTGTATAAAAATACAAGTGGAAATAACAATACAGCAATAGGGTATGAAGCAGATGTTGTATCAAACAACTTAAGCAATGCTACAGCAATAGGGTATGGTGCAGCAGTTGCCGCTAGCAATACCATCCAAATGGGAAATACAAGTGTCACCGATGTAAAAACCAGTGGTACCATAACAGCAGGTGCGGTTACTTATCCAAACGCTCATGGAACTAGTGGTCAAGTTTTAAGCACAACTGGAAGTGGAACTTTAGCTTGGACAACTCCTTCCGCTTCGTCTTCCTCTGCCCATTATGTAGGGGAGTCCTATGGTGGTGGAATTGTATTTTATGTATGGGATAATGGAGCACATGGCCTAATTGTGGCTCCGCACGAAATTGGAGGAGAAGGGCCTCAAAATTTTTCGCCCTCAGCTGGTATTAAATGGGGGCCTACCGGAACTATCACAGGAGCCTTTAGATTTGGAATTGGCGGAGGGCTACATAATACGGATGTTATACTAGCGAAAAATGCTATCTCGGGTCAGCAATATTTTGATTATGCACAAATCACATCCGGTTTGTATGCGGCCTTCATCGCTCAACAATATTCAACCTACACTCAAGGTAATGTTCTACCTTCTTCATTTGGCGACTGGTACCTACCATCTATGGGCGAGTTAAAGTTGTTGTACGCAAGTTTAGGTTCAATCAGTGGATCAGGGTATATTAGTAGTCACGTGTATTGGAGCTCTACAGAGACTAATGCTGATTATGTCTACCAATTAAGTGTTGGTGGTGGTCAAAACTGGAATCATAAAAGTACTTCAGCTTATGTTATACCGATTCGCATGTTCTGAAGTAATTTAGAATAGCAATAATATCTGTTCGGGATTATTCAAAGCTTCTTTGATACCGCAGGAGTGTATAAAGTAGGTTTATTAACTAGTAACAGCTTATATACAGCTAGTTATCTATTGTAGCAATAGTTCAATCTACTGATTGCTGATTTTTTTCGGCTGCTAGTGTTTCCACCATGTAATTATTCAAGCTAATACCATGGCGCATCTTTCGTTTTGGAGTTGTTCAGTTGTATTAATGTTTAAGCACTGAACTCATCCTAATACCTCACCATCACATCATTCTTCTGTTCCCGACCCTCAGTTGACCTCCCAAATTCTATTTGCTTTTTTAGCAAAGCGGTTAATTCTGTTACAACTAAAGGCAATGAGGAAGCTAAATTATTCTGCTCTTTGATATCCGTTTTAAGATTGTAAAGTTGTACAGGAGGCAATTTTAATTTTACGGCATCTGATTCTGTTGGGGCACTCCATCCACCTGATCCGCTGGCCAGGATAAGTTTATAATCCCCTTTTCTGATGGCAAATTTCCCATCAATTGAATGATGAATAATTGATTCGCGCTTAAAATTTTCAGCTTTATTCAATAGAATTGGCAATAGGCTATAACTATCTTCTGCCTGTTGATCTGATAATGTTGTGCCAATAATACTTGCAGCTGTGGCCATGAAATCTGTTAATGAAATGGTTTGTGACGACACGCTATTTGGAGCTATTTTTCCGGGCCATTTAATAATAAATGGTATTCGGTGCCCACCTTCATATATATCTGCTTTAGCGCCTCTATAACTGGCACTTGAAAAATGATCTTTTGCTTCGAGGGCTTTAAAATCTGCCATCGGTGATGCCCCATTATCACTGGTAAAAACTAGGATGGTATTTTTGTCTAAGCCAGTTTGTTGCAGGGCAGCTTTTATTTGCCCCAGCACGGCATCCGTTTTTAAAACAAAATCAGCATAGGCATTAATGCCAGACTTCCCTTCAAATTCGCTAGTTGGCAAAATAGGTGTATGAGGGGCCGTTAAAGGCAGGTATAAAAAGAATGGTTTGGTTTGGTCTTTTGCTCGGTCTATCAGATAAGTAATTGCTTTATTCGTAAAATCATCTAATACATCTGCGTGCTTTTGCCCTGCTCCAATTGGTCCTTCACGCCAAAATCCGGCACCCTTATTTTCTTTAATATTTTCTATTTGTTTTGTTGCTACGCGCTGATTTTCAATATAAACATAGGGTGGAATGTCGAGCGAAGCACTAATGATATAGCTATAGTCAAAGCCTGCAGAATTGGGGCCAGTGCTTAGCGGCTTTGAAAAATCTACCAGGTCATTTTTCTCTTTTTGCCAGCCTAAACCTAAATGCCATTTTCCAATACAAGCCGTATTATAACCTTTATTTTTGAAAAGATTAGCCAAGGTAAATCTGTCGCGTGCAATTAGTGCGGTGTCATATCCCCATAAAACCCCATTTTGCAAATGGGTTCGCCAGGCATATCTGCCAGTTAATATGCCATAGCGGGTGGGTGTACACACTGCTGAACCACTATGTGCATCTGTAAACCGCATTCCTTCTTTGGCCAGGGCATCAATGTTTTTAGTTTGAATTTTAGAGTTTTTATTAAATGCTGATACATCGCCAATACCTAAGTCATCTGCCAATATATAAATGATGTTAGGTTTTTCAATCTGAGAAAAAACAGAGTTAGATGCAAAAATTAAGCAATAAAGAATTAGGTAAAAGCGCATAGTTCTGAATTTATTTTAACGATGATCATCATTAAAAATAGCAAATTAATAGGGTATTCAAGGAATTGAAATGGGGCGTCATAAATCTAAATTATATTAATCCTCAATTTTTATAGCATAGGCTAATTAGTAGATTGAGATACTCAACACACTAGAATTCCTACTCATGTAAATTGGGGATGTTAGGAGCTATTTGCATTTAATCCATCAGCAGTTGCCTAAAACTAAAGAGCTCTTTTAATTTTGGATCAACCATTACTTTTACGGTAGCCATGTCGGCATCGCCAAAAACCTGTAGGCGGGTAAAATTAAGAATCGTGGTACGTTTATCCGGATTGAGCAGCGGCTTATCTACAATAAAGCGATGCGAATCACCATTGACTAATAAAACGGGCTTTCCGTATTTTCTGCTTAGCAAAGCTAATTTTTCTCTAATTTTTTGAAAGCCAGAAGAGCCGTTTCCCATGTAAAACATATCTGCCTGGGTAAACATGACCAGTCCTTTCTTATCTGCAGCTTTTGCATACAATTCTTCAAGCCAGGCTAAATTTGCCTTTTCGCGTTCAATGAATTCGGTATTGTCGCCACTTTCCTTCAAATTGTTGTTTGTGCCAACCAAATGGATTGTTGCAAACTGGATTCCGCCATATTCCCAGGCTACATTTTCAACATATCTGGCAAATTCCGGTTTTTCTGCCTGACTTCTTAGGGGTATTTTTACAGATCCGAAACTCTGCTTTTCTTTAAAAAACATCTTTCTTAATAAGGCCAAACGCTCCAAAGGATCGTATGCTCCTGCTGCTTTTCGGTTACAATCGGTCCATTCATTATCGCCGGGGGTATAAATCAACGGATTTTTAAATGTTTCAAAATACCCATAGATCTTAGAAAAATATTCATCTGAACAAGGTGTTGATCCTGATTTAAAATCTCCGACATGTACACTGAATACTGATTTTTGGTTGTTTATCTGCGTAATTATATTCTCAAAACGCTTATAATCATTCGGTAAGCTATAAGGCATATCTCCAAAAGCGATAAACTCGAATTTTTTTGATTGCGCAAATGTCAGGGTTCCTAAAAATAATAGCAGGAGGCTTAAATACGTGGTTCTCATTGCTGAAGTTTAATTGGTTAAGCGAAAGTAATTAGACTTTATTAGTTTGCAAATTTTGGTAGGATAATTTTGGTTTTGCTTATTGAATCATCAAAACTACATCAAGATGCATCTACATCAAGATGTATCATACCCAATTAAACAGGTGTATTTGCTTATATTGTGATTTAGCTTTAAAATTAGATTATATTTTTGATTTTTAAACCAATGGAGCGAATTAATAAGCTGCATTTACTAGTATAAAATAGTTACACATATTTATCTTAGCATAGCTGATTAATTAATATTGTAGGCGTATTCTTGTGAAGTATATTTAATTGTATTTGTTTTAAATGAAGAAAGGCCTATTTTTCCTTGTATTTTTCATTTCCTCCCGGTTATTTGCCCAAAATTCATCTATTGAGGGGATAGCTTTTGACCAATCTGTTAATTCTCCTCTGGAATTCGCCAGTGTGTCTTTGTTTAAATTACCTGATTCAATTTTGGTAGCGGGTCAGGTTGCCGATGCAAATGGAAAATTTAAATTTGATAAACTTCAACCTGGGATCTTTTTCATCAAGGCTCAGTTTGTGGGATATAATTCCTTTAAATCTGGCCCAATTTCCTTGTCTTCTGGTCAGGAATTATCAATTGGTCGTTTGAAACTCACCGTCAATCAACGTTTTTTATCTGAAGTGAAGGTAACAGGTCAGCAATTGCAGAGTTTAAATAAGATCGATAAACAGGTTTATAAAGCTGAACAATTTGAGTCTGCTAAAGGTGGTACGGCCGTAGATGTGATCAAAAATATGCCATCTGTGACTGTTGATAGTCAGGGTGAAATAGCACTAAGAGGATCAAAGGGTTTTTTAGTTTTGATTAACGGCAAGCCAGTAGTTACTGATGCAGCAACGATTTTAAGTCAGTTGCCTGCTAATTCAATTGAGAACATTGAACTGATTACCTCTCCTTCGGCTAAATATGATCCGGATGGTAAGGGTGGGATCATTAATATTACAACCAAAAAAGGAGCAAGTAACAGTAGCTCGTTTATTTCAAATATCCAGGGCGGATTGCCTTCAGTTGAAGACTATGGAAATACTGAAAAACAACAGCGTTATGGAGCAGATCTGACCTATAATTACAAGAAAGATCAATGGGATCTTTCTGTAGGTCTTAATTATTTAAGAAATGATAATGCCGGATACCGTGAAGGCGATGTGTTTACCATTATCGGCAATAAAAAAACAAGCTTCCCATCGCTAGGTGAGCGTAGTTTTGATAAGTATAATTATGGCGGCAGATTCAATGTTACTTTTAGTCCATCGAAAAAAGATCAATTTTCTGTGGGTTTCTTCGCCGGACATAAATATCAGGACCGGGTTGCCGACATTAATTACGCGAACGTAAATTCGGTTCTGGCAACAGGTCAAGTTATTGGCCTTAGGAGGTATTTTAATGCCAATACTCAAAATAAACAGGGAGATTTTCTGCTGGGCAATATTGATTATACTCATTCCTACAATAAGAAATCTGTTTTGAATTTGTCGGCACTTATAGAGCATGCAGGACTCGAAGGATCAACGAAAAACAGGAATATTGAGTTAATTGATACTGTTCAGAACACCTTAAGTACCTATAAAAATCCGCTGATGGGTTTTAGAATTAGGGCTGACCATACACTGACCATAGGTAATGGAAAGCTTGAAACAGGATACCAGTATCGTTTGGATCAGCAGAATGGTGATTTTATTTATTCTGTAAAGCACAAGGGAAATACAAACTTTACCATTGACCAGGCATTTTCAGGCAAGGTAAAGGCAGTAAATAACATTCACTCTTTATATACTCAATATTCCGGCAAGGCCAAAAAACTGGAATATGTCACTGGCTTAAGGTATGAATCTTTACAAAGAGATCTGAGTGTAGCCTCTGCAGTTAGTAATGAATATCTGCTTGAATTGAATAATCTGTTCCCATCGGCGAGTATTTTATATAGTTTTGAGAACAGCTGGAAGGCAAAGGCTGGATTTAGCAGAAGGGTTCAGCGAACAAATAATTTTGAGTTGAATCCTATACCGGAAAGGGAGCATTCAGAAACATTAGAAAGGGGAGATGCGAATCTCCTTCCTGAATTTATCTATCTGGCTGAAGCTGGACTGATTAAAAATTTCAGTAGTGGATCAGTCTTTTCGACCATTTATTATCAGGATATAAAAAATCCTATTCAGCGGGTGAACAGTGTGTATGCTGATACTATTTTGAATCGTGTTTACACCAATGCGGATAAGGCCAGACGTTTAGGAATTGAATTGGGCATGAATTATAGTCCGGCAAAATGGACTCAACTCTACCTCGGAACAAATGTTTACCGAAGTTCAGTGAGTGGTTTGATACTCAATTACCTTA
>CANKAT010000112.1 GCA_947479815.1 Sphingobacteriaceae bacterium | reverse complement strand
GTACCATTATCACCCAAAAGGTCAAGTGTGTAGTAAAAGTGTGTAGCAGAATTGATATTTTGAAATCGGCGGTACTCCAATATAGTGGGAACGGATGTTTCCTAAAGGATTATTCAAATTAAGGAAATCAGTTTTAAGGAAATGTAGGGCTGGATTGAATTTGGTAAATTCGGAGCTTTGAGAAAATGGAAAGTGTGTAGCAGATTGAGAATTAACATATTCGTCCCATAGTTTAATGGATAAAATAAGAATTTCCTAAATTCCAAATGCAAGTTCGATTCTTGCTGGGACGACCCTAAGAAACCCTTGCTTAACGGGGGGGGGTCTTGTTAATGCATTTCGGGAATAATCGGAAAAGGCAGGTTTATACCTAACCTTAAAGCGGGTTTTGCCAAATAAATTAGACTCCCATGTTTGATATACAATTGGAGGTATTTTATTATTTGTAAATAATTCTGTTGCTGTCTTATCTTTCAGTATTTGAAATGGCTTTATTGAAAATATTTACGTAAAGTAATTTTTTAATCATATATACTTTTTATGCTATATTTTTTTTATGTAGTCTCCTCTTGAAAAATATTTTTCTACGAAACAATATACTAAAATGAAAAAATAACGAGAACCCATTTCTTTGATTTTCAATTTAGATACTCCTTCTTTTCTATTATACCATTTGTTAGGTATTACATCATAAGCGTACCCTCGAATTATGCTTTTCAAAGAAAGTTCGATTGTTAAATTAAAATGCGGTGACAGCAAGGGTGATATACCATTTATTACATTTCTTTTATACAATTTAAAAGCATTAGTTGCATCGTTATATTTAATTCCAATTGCTATTTGAATTATAAGGTTTGCAATTCTATTGATTATCAATTTTACGAATGGATAATCTACAAGTTTACCTCCTTTTATGAATCTAGAGCCAAAAACACAATCTACATCTCCAACACACAATCTTCTATAAAATAATACTAGATCAGATGGATCATCACTTAAATCAGCCATCATAATTGCAACACAATCACCTTGAAATCGTTCTAATCCATAACGAATAGCATATCCAAATCCATTAGGCCCGTAATTTGTATGAACTACTAAAGTTGGAATTTGTTCTTTAATGCTAGTAAGTACTTTAAGAGTATTGTCTTTTGAATTATCATTCACTACAAGAATTTCGTGGTCAATTTTTTCTTCATTCAATTTTGAATATAGTGTAGTTAAGGTTTCAATTATGGAGCCCTCTTCGTTATATGCTGGTAGTACGATGCTTAATTTCATTATGATAATATAGATTTTAAAGAGGATTCATCATTCACGAACCATTCATGAACTTCTTTAAGGAGCGTTGAAACACTAATTTCAGGTTTCCAGCCACTAGAATCTGTAATCTTACTGTTGTCAGTGACATAAATAGGTAAATCTCCAGGCCTGTTTTCAATAGAGGATCCAATTTCAATATTATTGCCAGTAATTTTTGAACATAAATCAGTCAATTCTGCTAATGAAACAGTATTTTCTAGTCCACCCCCTACATTGTATATTTGACCTTTTAGTAAACCCAAATTTGCAATTTGCCATTGAACTAACCTGAATAAGTCACGAACATGTAATACATCACGAGCTTGTTGCCCTAGGCCACCATATCCAATATAACCCAAACGTCCTTTCCAGAAATGTTTAGCCATCCAAAGAACTATAACACCCTGATCAATTTTACCCATTTGGTATGGACCACTTAATACTCCACAACGATTTATGATTGCTGGTAAACCAAAATTATTTGCAAATTCTTGTATAAAATATTCAGAAGCTAATTTTGTTGCTCCATATAAAGATCTTAAACCCTCCAAAGGATAATTTTCTGCGACACCCTGTTCTGATAAACCTACTAATGCTTGATCATTTGATAGATTAAACCTTTTTGGTGATACAACAAGACTAGCTTTTGCTAAAGTGTCATATGGATAGACGCGAGATGTAGAGAGAAAAATGATTGCAGATTGATGCTTCTTTGCAAAATAGAGTGTATTAATTGTTCCATTTAAGTTGGTGTCAATTAAGTTTTCTAATTCCCCTGGTACTTTTCCAGCTAAAACAGATGGTTCAGCAGCTGCATCAATTACAATGTCTACTTTTGGAATACGATCAAAATCTGTTTTTACACGAACATCGCCATGAACAAATTGCCCACCTGCTGCTAATACTTTTTGCAAGTTTATTTCTGAACCTCTTCTTGATAAATTATCTAAACAATAAACTTCTGATACTGTATAATTTTGTTTGAATAAAACGGCTAAGTTTGATCCTACAAATCCGCATCCTCCTGTAATTAATATTTTCATGATTCCATATATCGGTTATAGATGTCTATAAAAACATCTTCTAATGATTTAGTAATATTCCAATTTGGATAATGGGCTTTCATTTTGCGCAAATCACTATAATAGCAAATATGATCACCAATTCTATTCTCTTCCACATATTTATACTTCATTGGCTTACCAGATATCTTTGCGATAAGATCAAATGCCTCCAAAATTGAAACTGAATTGTCTTTGCCACCTCCAATATTGTATACTTCTGCTACTCTTGGGGCATTAATAAACTCTTCAATAAAACGAGCCACATCATAAGAATGTATATTATCGCGCACTTGTTTTCCTTTATAACCAAAAACATTGTATTCTCGCTCTTCAATGTTACATTTAATAAGATAGCTTAAAAAACCGTGTAACTCAACCCCTGCATGATTTGGCCCTGTTAAACAACCACCTCTTAAACATGTAGTTGGCATATTAAAGTATCTTCCATATTCTTGTACCGAAATGTCAGCCGAAACTTTTGAAGCACCAAATAACGAATGTTTAGATTGATCGATGCTGAAATGTTCTGCAATTCCATGCTCATATGCTGCATCATCATAATCAAAACGTGTTGATAGTTCCTTGATTTTGATATTATTTGGGGCATCACCATATACTTTATTTGTAGATAAATGGACAAAGGGAACTGCTGTAGAATATCGACGAAGTGACTCTAATAAATTGAATGTTCCTACTGCATTTGTATCAAAATCTTCAAATGGAATTGAAGCTGCTCTATCATGACTTGGCTGGGCTGCAGTGTGAACAATAGCATCAGGCTTAATTTTTGGAATAATATTCAAAATTGATTCCCTATCTCTAATATCTATATTAGTATATAATTTATAGCTGTTACCATACTTTGCTAAACGATCCTTATTTAAAGAGTTGTCACCTTGCAAGCCAAAAAATATAGCTCTTTGATTATTATCAATACCATAAACTTCCCAACCTTTTTCTAAAAAATACTCTGCTACCTCTGATCCAATTAATCCCATTGAACCTGTAACTATTAGTTTTTTATTCATAAAATTTATCATATTTATATTGTTTTAATAAAATGGAAGCCAAGCAGAGTTAACTGACCAATGAATATTCCCATGTTTTATTAAAGATGCTACTAACTTTAAATCATAGGGCAATAATGACCACATTCCCTTCCCACCCCAAACCCATGAAATGGGCATAATAAGCCATGTTAAAAAAAATATTGAAACCTCTTGATTAGTTATAGTGAAAAGGAATTCATCGTTTAAGAGGATATAATATAAAAGTAGAGGGAATGTGATTATTGCAATTACTCTTGTTTGATCACCTGATATTATTACAATTAATGAAACTAAAAAAAGAGCTATTAAAAACGTAAGTGACTTATTTTTGAATTTTATGTATTTTAATAAAACAATCCAGCCGAGTGAAAATATTGACCATATAATTGTATAAAAATGTAATAAAAATGTGTTTAATAAAAAAGATAGATGATTTTGTAACCAGTTTAATCTACCATTGTTAATGTGTATTCCATAATAATTAAAAATAATTTGAAGTAAAAGTCTACCAATTATAACTCCACATAACAAAATAAAAGGAAATAAAATTTGTTTAGTGATTTTTTTGTTATATAAAAAATTGAAGACAACTGACATAAATATTCCAAAAGATGCAAAAAAAGATTGCTCAAAATGCTGCATACCTAATAATATTCCAACTGGAAGTAAAATAAATATATTACGTCTATACCTAAAGGATAATAATAATAAAAAAAGTGTAATTGAATCATATCCAACCCAAAAAAATGAAGTGAAAGATGCAGGTAGTGCTAGGAAAATAATTAACGCCACTCTAGCATTTCGTTCAGTTAAATTTTTAAAACATAATTCAATAAATAGTAATAAGAATGAAATAGAAAAAAAGAGATGGAAGATAAAATATAAAAAAAAATGCTTAATACCAATCATATACGCAATAAAAGGTCCAAGCCAATTCCAAAATAAAAAATGTTCCCCATCTGTAAATGTATTTGTAAAGGGATTTTGAGCAATTATAAAAGATTGTTCAAAAGTTGGCATTACCCAAATTCCTGATTTTAATAGCATTAAAAAAATTGTTAATAATGAAAATGAAATCTTTGAAGATAAAAAAATAAAATTCTCAACTTTTTTAAAGTATATCATAAATGAGAAGTATGTTTATAGTAATGATTTAAGTAAAACTTATAAATATAGAATAAAATTAATATAAATAACTAATTTTATTAAATGAATCAATTTTACACCTTCCGGATTATCCCTTTTAGTGAAGAATAAAGTGTGCTGCATCGTGTGTTGCAAAACCTCATTTACCTACACACTTAATTCACACTTTGTAGTATTAATTATTTATTAGTCAACTAGTTATGAATAACACGAGGAATAGAAGTTTCCTAAACTTTAGATGTGGGTTCGATTCCCGCCGGGACCACAAAATAGCCAGTCATGTTTAACCCGTATGTAATTAAAAGTCGTACAATAGATTTTTAGTATAAGTAAGTGAGCGGTATTTCAAATCTTCTGCTGGGAGAAGATATTTGAGTAGTTTTGCTACTAATTATTCAAGTTTCTTCGAATAAAATTCTTTCCTTGTTTCTCCCAATAAAGGTTCGATATAACCTTGTATGACTCCCAGGCAGCGGTACTGAAATTAGGTACTATATCAAAGTCTCCATCTCCATCTTTATCTACAAACATTGGTTGATAGAAATGTGTATAATAGGTGTTGTCTAATTCAGAAGAGCCATCTAAATATTTACTGGTGACATCCTCAAATTCTTTATTTCCTTTATTCTCTAATAAAAACAGAATATAAGCCTTACTTGGTCCTGTAGTTGATGCCAACAAAACATCAATATCCCCATCAGTATCAAAATCAGTAAAACTTGCACCACTCAATGAAAGCCATAAATTTTGAAAAGAGTTTAATGATAAAAAAGTTACGTTTGAGGAGTTAAACTTACCAGATCCATCACCCCAAAGTATGCCAATTTTTTTATTTACGATATCATAAGATGGGTTCCATGGATCAACAACCTTTGGGACAGTTCCAAAATTATAACCAAATATTAGATCTAATTTATTGTCATTATTTAAATCAAACAATTCATAAATTGAAGTACTCCAATCATAAAATTTAGATTTAAATTCAGTGTAATCACTCAGAAAATTCTCAACCTTAAAATTACCATTGCCATCATTTAATAGAACATAAGGGTATCTAAATTCAACAGGCTCAATCCCTCTTCCTAAATTAAGTGGCCACTGTACAATGTCGATATCGCCATCATTATCAATATCTCCGGTGGTGCCACTATGCATATTTAAAGCGTTGCCTACATTTTTATAGGTAACATTAAAGCCTGAATCAATAGAATATATTCTAACTGGGATCAATGGATTATTAATACCATAGATCACATTTTGATGACCATTAGAATTAAAGACAGCAACTTCCATCTTTCCGTCTCCATTGAAATCATTCAATAAAAATGACCCCCCAATCCAACATAAATCTGTATCTATTACTTTATACTCTTTTGTTCCCGAATAAAAATCATTAATTAAAATGAATTTACCTGGCGCCCTACCTAAATCGCCCAATTCAGGAAAAAGTTCGAATCTGGTGCAAAAACCAAACAAGTCTAATCTCCCATCGCCATTAAAATCATAAGTCACAGCATCTCTTAAACTAAATCTATACATTGGTTTATTTCCAAATTGAAGTAGTTGCGCTTCAGCCTGTGTAATGTATCTGTAAAAATTATTTTGATTAACTATTAAACCTGTAGTTTCATTTATTTTGGAATACTTTTCAGATTTTGAATTAAATGGCACTTTCAGATTTGTAGTAGAAAGAGTTGCAGGCACTACCGGTGCAGGTGATAATTTCTCTGATTTTGAGCAAGAAATGACCATGCAAAACAAGCATAAAATGAAAATTATGCTGCGCTTTTTTTTATTTTTAATCAACTTCATATAGATCAAAAATAAAATATTTCACAAATTTATTTAACCGTCGGTAGGTGTTTTTCACCTTCAACCAAAGGCTTATTTCTTCTTAATCAAATTCAGTTGCAAGCCGATCTCAAATGTGCCGGTGGCATAACTCTTCAATTCCTGAGTTGGGTTGTTATACAGTAAAAATAATTGCCAGTCTTTCTTTTGATGATAACTCAAGCCAAAACTCATGCTCTTATTACTATGGTACATACTCATGAATCCTAACTGATCGGATGCGGTTCTGATTTCTGCACCCACGTCAAGAATGTTCTGGAAATTACG
>CANKAT010000111.1 GCA_947479815.1 Sphingobacteriaceae bacterium | reverse complement strand
TGAAAAAAGCAGAAAATTTCAATTAGCACTAAACAGTCTTTGATCCTGGTTCTTGGTTCTTGGTTCCATTCTCTGTTGTCTGTTATCAGTTGTCTGTTATCTGAGGTCTGAAGCAGAATCTATCTCAATACTCAATACTCACTACTCAATACTCAAAATTAGTTATCTGTAGTTGGTTAGGTGGTTAGAATTGCCTTAGTCTAATCATTTCAAATGATTGCTCTTCTCTGCTTTTCGCTTTCACCTTTCTTCTGTTATCAGTTATCTGTTGTCTGAAGTATGAGGTATGAGGTATGAAAAAAGCAGAAAATTTCAATTAGCACTAAACAGTCTTTGATCCTGGTTCTTGGTTCTTGGTTCCATTCTCTGTTGTCTGTTATCAGTTGTCTGTTATCTGAGGTCTGAAGCAGAATCTATCTCAATACTCAAATCTGTTGTCTGTTATCTGTTATCAGTTGTCTGTTATCTGAGGTCTGAAGCAGAATCTATCTCAATACTCAATACTATATACTCAATACTCTATACTCAATACTCACTACTCCCTTCCATTGCTGTAACAAAAATCAATTTTCATTTGCACTTTATAGTATATCCCACTATATTTGCATTCCATTTCAAAAGGAGCTTCTTTTTGAATTTGATTGCCCGATAGTATAATGGTAGTACAACTGTTTTTGGTGCAGTTTGTCTAGGTTCGAATCCTGGTCGGGCAACTGATAAAAATTTCGAGTTTCGGAATTACAATTTAAAAATCGCATTGCGGTTTACTTTTTAATATAATTGTGTCCTTTTAGGCATTAATCCTAAATTATTATTTCGAAATCCGAAAAAAATGGCCCTTTCCTTCAATCCTATAAAGTTATTTGCTGGTTCTGGAACACTAGAGCTCGCCAAGAATATTGGTGAAAGTTATGGTATTAAACTAGGCGATATTTCTTTATCGAGATTCAGTGATGGTGAATTTCAACCTCATTTTAATGAAACTGTTCGTGGTTGTGATGTATTTTTAATACAATCTACCAATCAGCCCAATGACAATCTTGTTGAGCTTCTTTTGATGATTGATGCTGCAAAAAGAGCTTCAGCTCATTACATTACGGTTGTTGTTCCCTATTTCGGATTTGCAAGACAGGATAGAAAAGATAAACCGCGTGTTGCCATAGGAGCTAAGTTAATGGCCAATCTGATTACTGCTGCAGGGGCTCACAGAATCATGACCATGGATCTTCATGCTGCTCAGATTCAAGGTTTTTTCGATATACCTGTTGATCACCTCGATGCATCTGTCATATTTGTGCCTTATATCAAAAATTTGAATCTTCCCAATCTTACTATTGCATCACCTGATATGGGTGGTTCATACCGAGCAAGAACATTCGCGAAATTTTTTAATGCAGAGGTTGTCATATGTGATAAGCAAAGAAAAAGAGCTAATGAAATTGAATCTATGTCTATTATTGGTGATGTTACCGGTAGGGATGTAGTTCTTATGGATGATATTTGTGACACAGCTAGAACATTGGCTAAGGCTGCTGAACTAATTATGGAAAATGGTGCCAATAGTGTCAGAGCAGTTTGTACGCACCCTGTTTTATCGGGCGACGCATACAGAACAGTAGAAGGGTCGGCTTTAACAGAGTTGATTGTTACAGATACCATTGCTTCTGTTAAATCAAGCCCTAAAATTAAGGTATTATCAACAGCCGATCTTTTTAGTAGAGCCATTGCTAACGTGAATGAGCATGGATCAATCAGTGAGTTGTTTAAGATAGAATAAGAATATTGATCCGATAGTTATTGGGTCAAGATTAAAAATAATAGAATGTTAGATTTTCTAGCAGCTAAATACAAACAAAAATAAATAATTATGAAATCAATTGCTATTAGCGGTTCTCCAAGAGAGAACGTAGGGAAAAGAGACGCAAAAGAGCTGCGTTATCAGGGATTAGTTCCTGCAGTTCTTTATGGTGGAAAAAATCAGATCCACTTTTCTGTGTCTGCAGCTGATTTGAAAGCTCTGGTGTACACACCGGATGTTTCATTCGTTGCTTTGGAAATTGGTAGTGTGAAAGCACAGGCCATTATTCAGGATGTTAATTTTCATCCATTAACTGACTTACCTTTACATGTTGACTTTTTAGAGTTAGATGAAAAGAAACCTGTTGTTATGCAGATTCCTGTAAAACTAACCGGAACTTCACCAGGTGTTAAAATTGGGGGTAAGTTAATTCAGAAATTACGTAAACTTCGTGTTAAAGCTTTACCAAAAGATATGCCTCAAAATGTTGAAGTAAGTATCACAAAGCTTGAAGTTGGTAAATCTGTTGGTGTTGGAGAGTTGAAGTTTGATAACTTTAAAATTACGAACAACCCTGAGGATACTATCGTTTCAGTTACAATGTCTCGTGCATTAAAGCAAGCTGAAAACGATTCTAAAAAATAATTTGTATTAATTTTTTGATTAGCAGTGCAGGAAAAACCTGCGCTGCTTTTTTTTATAATTCAATTAGCTTTTTTTTCAAAGCTTTCTGCCATATTTGTTCTTCATGAAGTATTTGATTGTAGGCTTAGGTAATATTGGACCAGAGTATGCCGAGACCAGGCATAATATTGGTTTTATGGTGGCTGATGAATTTGCTAAGCAGGCTCATTCTTCCTTTTTTAATATGCGACTTGCTTATTATACGGAGTTCAAGTATAAAAGCAGAAATATTTATGTGATTAAACCTACTACTTTTATGAATTTGAGTGGTAAGGCAGTAAATTATTGGATGCAAGAGCTTCAAGTCCCTAAAGAAAACGTATTAGTTGTTGTTGACGATTTGGCCTTGCCATTCGGTACGATCAGGCTAAAGCCTAAAGGTAGTCCGGCAGGCCATAATGGTTTAAAGAGCATTGAAGCTATGCTTGGAAGTGCAGATTATCCCAGACTACGCTTTGGTATCGGAGATAACTTTCCAAAAGGAAGGCAGGTTGATTTTGTGCTAAGTGGATTTGATCCAGATGAGCAAAAAGAACTTCCTGCACTTATTGATCAATCTATTGAGTTTATTCAAAGCTTTGTTACTGCCGGCACTGAACTAACCATGACCCGTTTCAATAAATAGCCATATTTTTTTAAAAGTCCACACTCAATTTATTAAAAATCCAAATGAAAATTTACGGTATCCCTAATTGCAATACGGTCAAAAAAACCCTCGATTGGTTCAAGCTTAATCAGTTGGAGTATGAATTTCATGATTTCAAGAAGCTGGGAATCAGTACTCAGAAGCTAGAAGAATGGGCAGAGAAGCTTGGTTGGGAGACATTTCTTAATAAGCGTGGTACTACTTGGAAAATGCTTGATGCTGAAATTCAACGGTCTATTGTTTCTCAATCAGACGCATTCAAGCTGATGCAGGTTAAACCCAGCGTTATTAAACGACCCGTAATTGAAACAGATTCAGGTTCAGTTATTCTAGGCTTCAATGAAGAGCAGCTTTCGGAGCTTCTTAAATAATTCAATTATATTACCTTTTGCCATTTAAGCCTTTTATTCTTGGATATTAAGACCCATTAGGAAGACTCCTCTTTTCTGACATACGCAAGATGATTGAGTACCGCTCTTAATTCTCCATAGGAAACATCATTACCTAAAGCATTTTTTGTTTCTGCAGTGCCCATTCCAGGATGTTGAATGATATAGGCCATGATCTTTGCTACTTTCAATTTTGACACGATTTCGAAAACAGATATTTCTCCAGAATTAATATAAAAAGCCAGATGGCCTTCAATGGTAGTTGGGGTGAAGCCGCGCTCAATGGCAATTTCAGATATTGTTTTACCAGATTTGAACAGATCTAGGGATACTTTTTTTGTATCAATTTTAATTTTCTTCTCCGTAAAAGATATGACCATGGCCTGCCTTTCTACCTCATTGTTTTCACAATAATTAGTAATGATCTCAATAATTTGCTGTCCGTATTGCTTTATTCTGGTTTTCCCTAAACCTTTAATGCTTTCAAGTTCAAGCAGGTTTGATGGCAATGATTGGATCAATTCAAGGATCGACTTTTGAGCCAGAACAAGATAAACCGGTACTCCCCATTCCTCTGCAAGTGAGTCTCTCCATTGTCTTAGTGATTTGTATAATTCAGGATGTGGAATATTGGCTGCAATTTTACCAGATTCTTTAGCTCCAGTTTTTGCTGATACATGGTCAATTTCTGCATTTGATTTAGTTTGCAGGTATAGAGAAGTAGAAAAACCATTCTGGCAAATTTTCATTAATGCCTTTTTTACTGCGATCTCCTTCTGTAAATTATCTAATGCATCTTTTAAGCTGGTTCTAACTGCTTTATTATCACAATCTGTGTTTAATTTCTTTATAGGATCATTAAATACTGATTCAGCTTTATCCATGAAATAGGCTGAAGCCTTTTTAACGCGCTCCTGCAATTCTTGGTTATCCTCAGGAAGCAACAGGTCTGTAAGAAAGCTATTCAGTTGTTTTTTAAAATTTTCTGAAACTTCATAAATGTCTTTTTCGGAATTTTCACGAATTAATTTTAAATCATCAATAATTTTGGGATCGAGTATGTTATGATGATCCTCAGCAATTTTCCTGACTTGGAAGAAATAACTTTTAATAGGGTTGAAGTCAAATAATTCAAATAGTAAAGTTTGCTGAAAAGAATTTCTTGATTCAATCAATTGTTGTTCGCCAGGTTCATTGTTTTTGGCATTTCGTGTATATTCAGATACCGTCCCATCAGTTTTAACACTGTTTAAAGAAATCGGACTTCTCAATACCATTCCTTCAAAGCTTTTACAGCGACTTAGAGCAACATAAACCTGCCCATGGGCAAAGGCAAGATTGGCATCGATCACAGCTTTTTCGAAAGTTAATCCCTGGCTTTTGTGAATGGTAATAGCCCATGCTAGTTTTAGAGGATATTGTGTAAAAGAGCCAATGATTTTTTCTTTGATTTCTTTGCTTTCAGTATCTAACTCGTATTTGATATTGGTCCAGGGCAGCGGATTAACAATAATCTCTGAAAGATCGCCCGGGCATTTGACGATGATCTGATCATTGGATATTCGGGTGATCATGCCTATTTTTCCATTAAAAAAAAGACGGTCTCTAGACGGGTCGTTCTTCACAAACATTACTTGTGCTCCCTTTTTTAGTTCAAGTTCGGCAACAGTGGGATAAGAGTATTCTGGAAAATCACCTTCAATAACAGCTTTAAAGCTGAAAACAGGATCATTTAATTCGCCTAGTTTTATTTCATTGATATCCTGTGCAGACTTATTGTGAGTGGTAAGTGTTATATATCCTTCTTCATCTGCAGGTTTAAAATCTGGGATATACCTCGAATTTAGCTTTCTGAGAACATTCTCATCGATGTCATTTTTTCTGACGCTATTTAAAAGGTCAATAAACTTAGAGTCAACCTGCCTGTAAATATGTTTTAGTTCAATACTCACTGGGCTGGTTTTTTCTAGTGCTTTACTGCTAAAAAAAAAGAGGTTTGGGTAATAATCTTTAAGTATTAACCAGTCTTCATCCTTTACAACGGGCGACAACTGGTGCAAGTCGCCGATCATTAGGATCTGAACTCCGCCAAAAGGTTTAGTATGATTCTTAAAACGTCTTAATACTTCGTCAATATGGTCAAGAGTATCTGCACGAACCATACTGATCTCATCAATAACCAACAGGTCGAGACTTTTAATCAGATTTATTTTGTCTTTATTAAAACGTTTATGTTGAATATTTCCAGGATTTCCGGGTATATAAGGGCCAAAAGGAAGCTGGAAAAATGAATTTATAGTAACACCTCCGGCATTGATAGCCGCTACTCCGGTGGGAGCTACTACAGCCATGCGTTTAGGCGTTTGTTTTTTTAACTGGTGCAGGAATGTTGTTTTGCCTGTTCCGGCTTTTCCTGTCAGAAAAATATTCTTGTCTGTGTATTGAACAAAATTAAATGCGAGCTCCAGTTGTGAATTCTGCTCCATGGGTATTATTTGACATTTTTTGGTATGCTGGCAAGATAAAGATTAAAATCTTATATACTAAGAGGAATACTGTTTGCAAGTATTGATCTACTATTTGTTTGTTGATTTATTCTCTGCTCATTTCAATTTTAGGTAATCAGAGTTATGGCCATTTCCATCTCTTGATAGTTATAAATCTTAATTCGATAAATAAATTCAAGGGTTATATTGAATTAACCAATAGCTTCAATCAATTTATATACACTATCATTTATTCCATAAAAGGAAATTCAAATCCTGGAAATATGAAGTAAAAGATAGACCAAGAATTAAATTCAAGAGTGAAATATAATTTAAATTGACCTTCAATAGTGATCTTTTCCTGACTTCTTGACATCGCACTATATTTTACAATTCCTTCGGCATAGCCCATGCCGATATTGTTTTGTAGTTCATAGTCAACCTTTTCAATCGTGTATGAACAGTCTTTAAATTCAGGGAAGCTCATGTAAATGTTTTTAATTTTGTTCACAATTTCATCTTTGCCAAATATTTGACCATTCGGCATTATAAAGGTTTCTGCTAAATCAAAGTAATCTTTATTTATTTTTTGATCAATCCATGCTTTAATAAAGGAGATAGTTTTTTGTTCGATCTCTGCGTTATGGTTAGGGTGGTACTCTTCATAGTTAAAATCCCATACCATCCCTGGCATCATGTTTTCTGAAACTTCTTC
>CANKAT010000110.1 GCA_947479815.1 Sphingobacteriaceae bacterium | reverse complement strand
TCCCCTAATTGGCTAAGTGCCAATTCCATCACTTCAAATTGTCTATCTTTTTCTTCATGTCTTTCCAAGTCATCTTCAACCGGAATAAACTCAGAATAATCTTCAATGTTTCTAATAGTACGGCTTTGAGCATTTAATCGCTTTAACCACAACCTTCTACAAACAGAGTAGATAAAAGTTTTAAGCTTACTATTAAGCTCAAAATTTCCACTTTTTACTTTATTGTAAAGAACAATAACTGACTCTTGAAAAACATCTTTTGCATCATCTTCATTCCCATTATTATTCAGCACGAATTGCAGAATCATCGGGAAATACGTTACATACAAACGATTGAGTATTTCTTTGGAGTCATTCAGTATCCCTAAAATAATTTCACTATCTGCTGGAACTGAACTTTTTATCTCTTTTTTCACTATTAATACTTTTTATGCGGAATTGTAACCCAATGATAGGGAAAATATTTTTTTATTTTTTTTGAATCTTAAGGGTTACCTTTTAATAATTGAGGTATTAAGTGTAAATTATTTAAATATATTTAAAAATTAAACGATGAAAAATTCATTCAAATTAGGTTTCTTAGCTTTAGCTATCTCTTTGTCAGTTGCTGCTTGTAACTCAAACAAAACTGAAGAAGCTGCTGTTGATACAGCTGCTGTTGATTCTATGGCTGTTGATACAACTGCTGTTGATTCTGCTGCTGTTGATACTGCTGCTGCTGATACTGCTGCTGCAAAGTAATCAGTTCAAAAACTACAAAAGCCATTCAGGATTCCTGAATGGCTTTTTTTTTGATCAAAAATTCTGCCAGACAAGATAAAATACTCGTTATTATAAATACTAACCTGAGATAAAATCTAATTAGGTATTCTCAAACAGATGATACCGTCATTAATCATTAATAAGGAAAATTGACTTTAACCATTAGTATTTTATAAGAATAAAAAAAACGGGCACTGTAAACAGAGCCCGTTTTTTTCACACTAGTAAATTAAGCTATCTTCCCAGTCTTTTTTAACCATCCTTTAATTCGTTTAGAATTTGAATCTCCAATTAATAACATACATGGCACCAAAATCAGTGTCAGAAAAGTTGCAAATCCTAATCCAAATATCATAGTCCATGATAAAGGCCCCCAGAAAGCTACATTGTCACCACCAAAATACAAGTGAGCATCAAAATGAGTAAACAAGGTTACAAAGTCCATATTCAAACCAACCGCTAAAGGAATAAGTCCGAGCATTGTTGCAGTAGCTGTAAGCAAAACAGGAGTCATTCTAGTTCTTCCGGCCTCAATTATAGCTTCCCTAACATCCATTCCTTGTTCAATCAAGAGATCTGTAAATTCAACTAATAGAATACCATTTCTAACTACGATACCCGCCAAAGCAACGATACCTACACCAGACATTACGATTGACATTTCCATTCTGAAAATTGTTACGCCCAACAAAACTCCTATAATACTTAACACAATTTCACTTAAAATAATTAGCGGTTTAGTAATTGAATTAAATTGGGTAACCAAAATAATCAGAATAAGTCCTAGAGAGATCATTAAAGCCGTACCTAAAAACAACATGGTTTCTTGTTGTTCTTCCTGCTCTCCTGCCATTTTTACTTCAATACCTGATGGAGCCTTAAACTGGCTAATTTCACTCTGAATATCTGCAACTACTTCATTTGGATTATAGCCACTTAGTACATTAGAAGATAGAATAATAATTCTTTTTTCCTGCTTACGCTTTATTCCTCCATAGGTGTTTACATAATCAATTGAAGCAAACGACGAAAGTGGTACCTGGCGAATTATCCCACCCATACCCATATCACGGTAGGTTACTTTCATATTTCGAAGTGCATCCATGTTATTTCGCTGAGTTTCATTAGCCCGAAGATTTATTTCATAATCATCGTTTGCATCCCGAAACTTAGATACTTCTTTACCAAAAATTGCAGTTCGCAGGTCCATTCCTATTTGCCCGCTCGAAATTCCTTCACGATTTGCGCGTTCCCGGTCAATATCAAAAATGATCTCTGGCTTATTATTTTGAAAATCAGATTTCAGTTCTTCAACACCTGCAATTTGCCTAGTATTAAGATATTGTTTCAGATCTATTGACACTTTAACGAGCGAATCCAGATTATTACCGGTAATCTCAATACTGATCGGCTTGGCAGTTGGCGGACCACTTTGTTCTTGAGCTACTGTAATTTCAGCGCCTGGAATACCCTTCACAGCCTCCCTGATCTTATCAAGATAAGTGGAAGTTCTTTCACCAGTACGTTTTCCAAATTGAACAAATGCTACAGTTACTTTTCCCATATTCGGGTATTGACCCTGATCTTCACTTTGTGGGTCAGTTACCCCAATGGTTACATTAGAAATTATTGAGGTTACATCCTTATTATCTTTACCTACAACTTTTGTTACATCTGCTTCAACTTTCTTGATTACCTCATTGGTATACGCCTGATCGGTACCAACGGGCAACTGAACATAAACGTATACAAAATTGGGATCACCCTTTGGGAAAAACACAATTTTAGGGGGAACGACTGAGATCAATATAAAGGTTAAAATAAATAAGCCAACAGTACCCCATAATATTGCTCTCGGCCAATTCAAAGCACTTTTAAGCAAACTAGCATATTTAGCTTGAGCACGAGGCCATAGGTTTGTCTGAAAATTTCTAATTGCTTTGTTTAAGTAAAAATGATTTATAAGATATAATAAGGCTATAAAGACCACTAGATTACCCAATCCGAAATTGATCAGATATGCAAAAACTGCCACACCAGCGAATACTAAAAGGGTACGCAATACCTGCTTATCAAAACTAGGCTTTACCTTAGAATGATCATCTGGCTGCATGAAATCAACAGCAAAAACCGGATTTATGATGTAGGCAACAAGTAAGGAAGCCAAAAGTGTAATAATCAATGTCATTGGAAGAAAAAACATAAACTCTCCAATTACTCCGGGCCAGAAAAGTAAGGGCACAAAAGGCGCCAAAGTTGTTAAGGTTCCCGAAAGAACCGGCATAAATACCTCTGCAGCGGCTATTTTTGCAGCCTTTTTAATAGGCACTTTTCCATTGTCAAATATTCTGTGTGTATTTTCAATTACAACTATAGCATCATCAACAACTATTCCCAAGCCAAGAAGGAAAGAGAATAATACCATCATATTCATCGTGAAATTGAATCCCAGGATACTACCTAGAGCCGGCATGGCCATAAAGGCAATAAACATAGATAGTGGTACAGATAAAGCTACAAAAAGGGCATTGGTGATGCCCATGAAGAACATCAGAATTACAGTTACCAAGATAAACCCAATGATGATGGTATTAATAAGATCATGCAGAGTAACTCTGGTTCTGTTTGATTGGTCGCCTGTAACAGTTACGTTTAGATTTTTAGGTAATTGTCCGGCCTTCATCTCTAGAATAAGTGCGTTGATCTTATCAGATGCATCAATCAAATTCTCACCGCTTCTTTTCTTTACATTAAGTGTGATTACATTTCTACCATATAAACGGGCATAACTTTCCTGCTCTTTAAAAGAATCTTTTACTTCGGCGATATCTCTTAAATATAAAGAAGAACCCATGGGGGTTTTAATGATAAGATTAGATATTTCATCTGCACTGGCAAACTCCTTCTTAACGTTCAAAGTTCTACGAACCCCATCCATCTTTATAGTACCACCAGAGATTGTTAGATTTTCGTAACCAACAGCACGCTCAATATCTGAAAATGAGATCTTAGCAGCAGCCATTTTATTTAAATCGGCATTAATCTGAACTTCCTGCTCCAGAGCACCAACGATATCCACGCCAGAAATTTCTTTCAAGCTTTCTACCTGGTCCTGAATATCTTCAGCATATTTTTTAAGACTTTTAAGATCATAATCACCAGATATATTGAGATACATGATTGGAAGATCAGACAAATTGATATCCTGCACATTGGGATCGCTAGGAAGGTCATTGGGCAAGTCTTGTCTTGCTTTATCAACAGCATCCTTTACCCGTTGCTTTGCATCTTTAATATCAACATTCGTATTAAATTCAGCTGTAATTATCGAGAAATCTTGATAAGAATTAGATGTTATTTTCTTCAGACCAGAAGCAGATTTCAATTGTTTTTCAATCTGTTTAGTTACCAAATTCTCCATGTTAGCAGGAGAAGTTCCAGGATACACCGTCTGAACAAATATTTTAGGTATGATTACCTCAGGAAAATTTTCTTTTGGTAAACCCAAATAGGAAAAATAACCGATGACCGATATAATAACAGTAAGTACATAAATTGCCGTTCTATTATCAATGGCCCAACTAGAGGGTTTAAATTCTTTTTTAACGTCTTTCATATTATTCTAAAATGTTGACCCTAATTAATTAGATTTTATCAAATCACCAGGGCTTAAACCATTCATGCCTGCTATAATTACCTGATCACCTGATTTGATGCCAGATAAGATCTCTGCACGTCCTTCTGATACTCTACCTGTTTGAATATTCACTCGTTTTGCCTTACTATTCTCAGAAACAAAAACGTAATCGCCATTCTCAGCTTTTTGAATAGCATTTACAGGAATAACAAATGCTTTAGCATTCTGATAATCAATAATTTTAAGAACAGCCAGCATGTTAGGACGATAATTGCGGTTAGATGGCAGCTTAATTTCAATATTAAAACTTCTTGAAATTTGATCTATGGTTTTAGAAGAAAAAGAAATTTTAGTTAAAACTGTATCCGGAACATCCGGTAAAATTACCTGAACTTGATCACCTTGATTTACGCGACTGGCATAAGATTCTGCAATCTGAGCCTTGGCTGTCAATTTATTTGCATTTACAACACGGATACCAGACATTCCAGGCATAACAGCCTGACCAACTTTAAGATCCATCGCATCAATATTCCCTGAAATTGGAGATTTGATTTTATACATAGACATCTGAGACCTCAATGTTGCAATTCGGCGCTCTGCAGCATCTTTTTGAGTTTTTGCATTTAAATATTGTACTTCAGTACCTATTTTTTGATTCCAAAGATTCTTCTGTCTTTCAAAAAGAGTTGTTGCCAGATCAAGCTGGTTTTGAAGTTCTGAAATATTCTGACGAAGTACCTGATCATCTATTTGAGCCAGAACCTGACCCTTAACCACATTTTGCCCGATAGTTGCAAATACCGCAGTTACAACACCTGGAGCTTCCGGATTCACCTGAATATTTTCTTCAGCATCGATTTTTCCCTGCACTTCAAGGTAGTTTTGAAATGAGCTTTCAGTAACTTCCAGAACATCCACATCTTTAATATCATTGGCTGCCGCAGCAATACCAACTTCACTCTCTAGTTTTTCTATTTTTGCATTTAGTTCAGTTCTCTCCTTTTTCAAGGCCTCAAGTTCAGATTTCTTGTCAGTAGGTTTTCCTCCACAGGAGCTAAAAAATACGGCAACAGAGATGAAAATTATTTTCTTCATTGGTGTTTAAATTTTGATTTTAATTATTTAAGATTGGCAACAATTCAATAATGAGCACTATTATTTTATATTTTTTTCTTGATATTAATAGCTAATTTTTCCTAAGGCTCTATCAACATTAACCTTATTGATCAAAAGATCATACAGGGCATTGATATAATTATTCTGTGATTCCTTTAAGGATGTTTCAGCTATTGTTACTTCGATACTAGAACCAACGCCCTGCTCGTATTTGATCTTTGTAACTCTCAAAACCTCTTTGGCTAATTCCATATTACGTTTTTGATTTTCTAGAGATTTCAAACCATTACGATAAACCGTTTGTGCCTGTTCAACTTCTAGATTGATCCCATTTCTTAGATTAATAAGGTTATTTTCAGTCTTTAACACTTCCAACTTGGCATTACGAACCTGATATGTTTTTACACCTCCTGATAGTAGAGGAACAGATAAGCGAAATCCAATGATAGTTGCCGGAAAACTTCTGTCTGTTAAATTCAAGAAATCATTTGACTGTAAACTGCGTGAGGTAGTTCCAAATGCAGACAATGATGGAAGAAATAAACTTTTATAACGTTTAAGATCAAGTTCATTTAGTTTTTTCTGGGTTTCAAGCAATGAATACTCAATTCTTTCTTGGTAAGCAGAAGTATCTTTAACCGTTAAAAATTCTGCAACCTGCAAACTTCCAATCGAATCTTTTAAAACTAGTTTAAACTGAATATTCATTCCCATTTGAAACTTCAAAAGGTTCAAATTCAACTCCAAAAGCCTAATTACATTTCCTCGTTCAGTTTCAAGGTTATTGTTTAGAACTGTTAATCGATCTACATCAATCTTTTCAACAAATCCATTCGCAAAAAGTGCTTTTGTATCGTTTAAAGATTTTTTCAATCTCTCGATGTTCGCATCTAAAAGACTTAACTGCTCATTACTCACAAGTACTGAATAATAGGCCTTGGTTACTCCAATAGCAGTTTCAATACGGCTTCGCTTCAAATTTTTATTTGAAAGCTCTTTGTATGTTTTAGAAGCCTGTAAGCCAACTAAGTATGAACCATCAAATAGCAATTGATTTAACTCCAAGCCAAAAGATGATTGATATTGAACACCAAACTGAGCAGGAATCTGAGTTCCCGGCTTACCGAAAATTTCTCCTGGCAATAAATTAGTAGGAATTTTCAGGAAATCCTGAAAGTTAACATTTCCATTAAGTTGCGGCAAACCAATTCCAATGGTTCTTTTTACAGTGTTTTTAGCTATCTCTTCATCTATACTCGCATTCAAAATAGAACTT
>CANKAT010000109.1 GCA_947479815.1 Sphingobacteriaceae bacterium | reverse complement strand
TAGATGAACCCTGCCTTGGGCTTGATGTTGAGCGGCAGGAACAATTTAAAAACCTGATTGACACGATCTGCAGAATGAGTGACTTGACCCTTATTTATGTCAGTCATTATCAGGATGAAATGCCTCTGAGTATCACACATTCTTTGAAATTGGAGCAGGGGAGGGTTTTTTGATTGGAAATTGATCGACTTACGAATTTACCTAGGCGTCATGCAAGATAAATTCGTTAGTGGCTATGTTGATAGTCATCATGCAAGTCAAATTCGTCTTCGCTTTAAGATTTGTGACTGACGAAATCTACTTTCCGCTCGTCAAGGTGATTTCGTAACCCGATAGCTATCGGGTCGGGTAGCAGATTATTTACTAACGGATTCTGTATTCTATCCAAAAAATTTCTAATTTGAATTCAAATTCATACTTACTATTTAAAGCGTATACATGGCCTCTGTTTCTACACCTCCTGATTTAGCTAATGAAGCTGTTATTAGCCCTGAAAAAAAGAATAATCTTCGATTAGTAATTATAGCCTCCTCGGTTGGGACGCTGATTGAATGGTATGATCTTTTGCTGGCTGTAATTATGGCTAATATTTTATCCATGCAGTTGTTTCCTGCCGGTGGCAATAATTTTATTGAAACACTGGGTATCGTAGCAACTACGTATCTGATCAGGCCCTTTGGGTCGCTTTTGTTTGGAAATTTCGGGGATAAAATAGGAAGAAAGCATACTTTCTTGGTTTCCTTGCTTTTGATGGGCGGAGCTACTTTTTTAATTGGTTGCATACCAACATACGAACAGGCTGGATGGGTTTCTCCAATTCTATTTCTAATACTCAGGCTTATGCAAGGATTGGCTATCAGTGGAGAATATTCAGGTGCTGTGATCTATGTCGCAGAACATGCCCCTCAAAATAAAAGAGGTTTTTATACCGGATTTATACAAACAACCTCCTCCATTGCTTTGATTTTGGGTCTAGTTGTTGTTTTTTCTACTAGAAGCATTTTGTCTGAAGAGTCGTTTAACTCCTTTGGATGGAGAATTCCCTTTCTTTTTAGTGCTATTTTAGTAATAGCTAGCTATTTTATACGCCGCAGACTTCATGAAAGTCCGGTTTTTGCTCAGCTGAAAAGTGAAGGTAAAACCAGTAAGTCTCCAGTTAAGGAAACCTTTAAAACTAAAAAAAATATTGGCTTGATCATAAGTGCAGTTTTCGGTGGAAATGCTGCGCAAAGCGCCATCATGCAAACCAATCAGATTATTACCCTGTTTTTCCTTCAGCGAACAGTTAAATTGCCTGATACCACAGCTCTCTTAATTATGGCTAGCGGAATACTTCTTGCCGGACCATTTTTCCAGATTTTTGGAGCGCTGAGTGATAAAATAGGGCGTAAAAAGGTGATGCTTCCCGGATTGATATTGGGCTTGATCGTGATCCCAATTATGTTTTATCTGTTTTTGGAACTTGGGAATCCCCATAGGCTTGATTCTATCCAGCATATCGATACGCAAACCACCCTAATTTTCATCGGTTTGGTATTTATGCTCACTCTTTCAGGAACCATGGTATATGGTCCGATGGGTGCCTTCCTCATGGAAATGTTCCCTACCCATATCCGCTATACCAGTATGGGATTCGTGTATAATGTAGGTAATGGGGCCATTGGAGGTTCAACTCCCGTTATTACAGAATTGATCAAATCATCGTTGGTAATCGGGTTTGCTTTATCGCCGTTCATCGGCCTGGTTTATCCGCTTGCATTGATCGTCATTGGAATAATTGTCAATATCTTTTTTGTGCCTGAAACCTATAAAAATGATCTTTCAGACTAAATGAACAAGTTAAATAATCTTTTATGGCAAATAAATTAAGCAGGCGCAAGGTACTCAGTACCTTTGGCTTGACAGGCTTAGGAATGCTTGCGTCTACTGCAAATGCTTCAGTAAGTAATCTTGTACCGGTGTTGAAGGAAGGAGAGGTTTTACTTGTTTTTTCAACTATTGCGGCTTTAAAGGAAAGTACATCCCTCAAATCAGGGAACTTTGTACAAACTGCAGGATATTATCAGGTTGGCGATAGTGGACATGGAACTTACCTGATTAGGGAAGCTCAGCCGAATCAGTTTGTGGATAATGGAAGCATCATTCCTTTGAAAAAGAATCTAGTTGCTGAACTGATCAACATTAGCGCCGTAAACTATAAATTATTTGGTGCTTTAGGTAATAAGATCAATGATGATGGGATACAGATCAAAGCCGCACATAATTATGCGAATTCGCAACTTATTCCGGTGATCAACCCGAATGGTGAATACTGGTTTAGTGGATCAAATGCCATTGAAATACGGACCAATACAGACTGGGGGCAAAGTATTTTTCATTTTGATGAAAAGTTTAACAGCAAGGAGCCCCGGTTTAAGATTCTTCCGGATCAGCCCCCTGTTAACATAAAATTTAGTGAAGAAAGCAAAAAATCTTTGCTCAATCAGTTGAAACCGGGGGTACAGGTAATACCTGAACTGGTCGCATATAAAAATTGTATGATCATCATTGCTGATGCAAATGACATGATCGGGCTCCGTAATCAAAGTACTGGAGTAAGTAAGGGATGGGCTCGCGAAGAGTTATTTTATGTGGAAGAACATGGTAGAATAGTTGGGGATATTGCATGGTCTTTTAAAGATTATACCAGCTTGATTGCTTACCCTGCGAGCGACAGTTATTTAAATATTACTGGTGGAACCTTCTATTTATCTGGAGATAATGAGGGTGCTTATTTTGAGAATGGTATTCGTGTGGAGCGTAGCCGCACCTTGCTTTCAAATCAGTGGGTCGGGCTAGAGCCAGGTAAGCAGGATGTTGCCAAGATACAGAGAAGCGGTTTTTATTCGCTGAAATACGTTTTTGATGTAACAGTTGAGAATATTAGGCTTTTGCCATGGGAAAAAGATAGAGTGGGTGTGCCGATGGTTCCTCAAGGTACCTATGGGATCTCAGGAAACCGATGGATGAATGTTACTTTTCGGAATATTACTGCAGAAGGCAGTCCGGTTCACTGGGGCGTATTTGGCACCAACCTCACTAAGAACTTTCGCATAGAAAGTTGTGTTTTGAATCGTGTAGATGTACATTTCCATTGCTGGAACTTATATATTAAAGATAGTAAGGTTGGTCAGAAGGGGCTTACCCTTACTGGCGGAGGCGATCTTTTCGTTGAAAATACCAATGTTAATACCAATGCTTTTATCTCATTCCGACCTGATTATGGTGCAAAATGGGATGGAGATATCCGCATCCGTAATTGCCGTTTGATACCACGTACCAATGCTACACAAGTATCTGTCCTGCAGTTTACTGTGGCTGATTTTGATTTCAAGTACCCAATCGGCTATGGTCGTACATTAAGCGTTCAGGATATGGTTATCGATTTTACCGGCGACCCTTCCAATAAAGCAACATGTTGGCTGATGAAAACCTCAGAATGGACTAATAATGCCGATAAAGTAGCTTTGTTCTTTCCGGATAAGCTCGAATTTAGTAATATCAGTGTGCGCGGCCGTAAACAGGGAGTCCGCTTGCTACAAATCTATGACTGCTCTAAATTTCACATGTCAAAAGAAGGTTCTTATGATGGGGTCCGTCTGTTATCTAATTCAAGGATGCTATTCCGCAATATTGATCTTGAAAATTTAAGTGGAAACACCGGAAACAAGCTCTCAGACAGGAATCATTTATATTTAAATGATATCCAAGAGGGTAAACGTACAGATGCACTTTATCCTGATATTCGAATTCAGGATTGTAACAACTTGCGGGCTTATCTGGGTAGGGGTTCCGGAAATCTAAAATTTGAGAACTGTACCATTCAAACTATTGAAAAAGATAATCTAGAGTTTAGCGGCCGTCTATCATTTAGTAACTGCGAATTTGAACCCTCAATCAATGATCAGTCAAAAATATCCTATGATCTGGATGCTGAACTGGGTGTTAGTTTTACAGACTGTATCGTTTATCTTCCAAAGGTTAAGGATCAGCCCTCATTTGATCAGTTGGATAAGCTTGGTTTTCTGAAACTAAATAAGCAGGTTCGATTTAATCATTCAAACACCCGTTTGGGTAATGATATCCTTCTGTATTGCTTAAGTAAGGGCATAAAATTGGAACCAAAATTTATTGGGATGCTCCGGAGCCACCATGAATTGGATCCTGAAAATTAGAAAATTCAGGAGCATGAATTCTTATTGAATCAGGATAAAATTTCTGAGAATACTATGGCCTTACAGAATATGATTAATCCGGAAATTGGGTTCGGTCAATTCCTGGTATCAGGCGGATCGCATTTTTATAATACACCTTTTTTAATACCTCATCGCTTAGACCGATGCCATACATTTTCCAATATGCATGGTATTTTTTATGGTATGGAAAGTATTCGTCTTCTGTTTCAAGTACTCTGAAGTAAGTACTGTATTCTGAAGGCACCCAACTATCTTTACCAAAAAGGATTCGGTCCTGATATTGGTTGAAAAATTTCTTGGCCATGCGTGGCTGACGACCTAATTCTGCAATGATAGCTCCAAATTCAATATTCATGTTGGGATAGGTATCGAGAAGTTTACCCAGATATTCTAAATTATTTGCAAACCAGCCAAAATGAGCAATGATAAAATTAGTGCGTGGATGTTTCTTGATTAGATTATGCTGTTGTTTGATCAAATCTTCCCAGGAATATCCATCTGAGGCACTTCTGTTTCTGCCCGGTTGGGTTATAAGTTCAAGCCAGCGCTCATTTTGAGCATTGGGCACATCCCAAAATTGTTTGGGATCTGCGGTATGGATCAGCACAGGTATCCCCAGCTGCCCACATTTTTCCCAAATTGCCTCCAGCCTAGGGTCATCAACAGGCACTAAGTTGCCTTTATTATCATTAACCGACAATCCAAGGGTTTTGAATATTTTTAATCCCTGTGCACCGGCCTTCACATCTTCTTCAAGTTGTTTCACGGCAGTTTCTGTCCAGGATGCTTCTCCAATCCCTGAAAACGAAATATTAGCAAATACGATCAGGCGCTTTGCATTGGTTTGCCTCACATTTTTTACTGCAGATGCCAGATACTCGCCGCTGCGCCCGCTCAGATTGACCATAATCTTCATGTTTAACTTATCCATTTCTGACAATAAAGTGCCAAGATTTTGGGAAGGCATGTTATTCTGATGGTTATGAACATCAATAAAAGGAAATTTAGCTCTGCCTTTTACATGCTCAGGAACCACAAGTGATGAAGGTGGATTATAGGTTTCAAAATCTATTTTCCCCTTATCATTCTGTGCGAGGCTACACTGACTAAATAATAGAAATGCGGCAAGATAAAAGGATTTCAGTTTAAGGATATTCATGCGTTTTGTTTAAATCAATGATGAATTTAGCATAAAGCTGAGTTAATTGGAAATTCATTATCAAATAGGGCAGAAATTATTTTTAGACTTTGAGGATAAAATTGCCTTATACTTTTGTTGATTTCCTAACTACTGCCCATTCATAGTAACCAGTGTATGATAATTGCCCTTTCATTTGTAAATTAGGGTACTAATAATTGTTGCCATCTTGATTGTATTTGCAAGAAACTCATTGATCTTATGTTATCTTGCCTTCAACGTATTTTTTAGAACATTACCTTTATGCATGAGCCTGTTAAACCATAAAACCTGAAATATAGCTAAGTGTTTTTTTACTGCTATAAACCTTATTTATCTTTTTTTTTCTTATGTCCATTTTTGCAGGCTTGTTTATTAATTATTAAAATATCAGGTATCTGGATAACATGCTAAACGACCTTTTCTTTAATTTTTATTTCACGAAATTGAAAATCCAATTTTCAATTTACATGTAAAAAGAAAGCCCGGTATTTATTTCAAATACCGGGCTTTCTATAGTTCAATCTTAATTAATAACCAGGATTCTGTGGTTGCAATTTAGGATTACGGGCAATTTCTACAGATGGTACAGGCCAGATTGCCTTGTTATTATCGGTGATGCCTAGTACTGCCTGAAGGCGTCCGGTTCTCACAATATCAAACCATTCATGGCCTTCAAAACAAAGCTCAAGTCTTCTTTCCTTATACAATGCTGTTCTGAAATCTGCGATAGTTGTAGGGTTTATAGCTGCTAAGCCTGCTCTTTTGCGAACTTCATTAAGTAATTTAAGGGCATCAGCACTTGGATAGCTTGTTTCTGCTAAAGCTTCAGCCTTTGCTAAAAGAACTTCTGCAAGACGGAAAACGATAATGTTATCATCCTTTGTTCCACCTCTTGAATACTTTTTCATATAGTTTGCAGCATTCGCAAAGCCATAGGTTGCATCCTTTCTAAGGTCACCGGCCTCGTAAGCATTGAAGATATCATTATTAACTTCAATTGTCCTGGTTCCACCAAGAGATCCCGGAAGGAATGTGGTTGCCAGTGAATTTTGCAATTGAGTATCGTAGTTAATTTCAAGAATAGCTTCTGCTGAATTTTTTGTCAGAAATAAGTTAGCATAAGCTACAGTTAGAGCTTCACCTCTTCTGCTAATTACCTCATTGGCATCGGCAATGGCCAGAGCATAGTTTTTTCTGGTCAAATGAATTCTTGCTCCTAAGGCATAGGCAGCAGCTTTAGTTGCACGTCCTGTTTTACCTAATCCTGCATGAGTTTCAGGTAAATTCAATTTTGCAAAATCAAGATCTGCAAGGATTTGAGTATATACTTCGGCAACGGGAGTACGTGATACTTGTAGTAACTTTACATCTGGGCTTTCAGTTGGTGTAGTAATCAAAGGAACAGCTCC
>CANKAT010000108.1 GCA_947479815.1 Sphingobacteriaceae bacterium | reverse complement strand
GGACATGAATTTATGTTAATTGATACTGCCGGACTGCGTAAAAAAACCAAGGTTAAAGAAAATATTGAATTTTACTCGGTAATGCGTACCATTAAAGCACTTGAAGAAGCCGATGTGGTGATCTTGATGATTGATGCTGTAGAAGGGATTGAATCGCAGGATATCAATATCTTCCATCTTGCCGAGAAAAATAAAAAAGGGATTGTGATCCTGGTAAACAAATGGGATCTGATTGAAAAAAATACGAAAACAACCGGCATTTTTGAAGAACAAATCTATCAAAAGATAGCTCCGTTTACAGATGTGCCAATCGTATTTACATCTGTGGTTGAGAAGCAAAGAATCTATAAATCACTAGAAGCTGCTTCAAAGGTCTATGAAAATAAACTGAAAAAGATTCCAACCTCTAAACTGAATGATGTCATGCTTCCAATTATTGAGAATTTCCCGCCGCCTGCTGTAAAAGGAAAGTATGTAAAGATCAAATATATAACACAGATCAACGCAACATCACCCATGTTTGCATTCTTCTGTAATCTGCCGCAATATGTTAAAGAACCATATAAACGTTTTATAGAAAATAAAATACGGGAGAACTTTGATTTTACTGGAGTACCCATTCAAATATTCTTCAGACAGAAATAAAAATAAACGCGATGCGATGAAAAAGACATTAGTTATACTTTGCGCAATAGCACTAATTTTCACAGCATGTAATGGTACAAATCAGGGAGAAATTGACAGACAAGATTCTATCAAGGAAGCTGCAACTGCCGACTCGATGCTGAATTCAGCGATTGAGGCTGACTCTTTAATTCAGGATACCCTAAGGGTTGACTCGATCATTAGTAAACCGAAAGAGCAAAAACTTTAAATGCCTCCAAAGACCGGACTTATTTCCTGTTCTTGAAAATTTAAAGCCTTAAAATAAACGCTATCACCGAAATAAATCGGATAAATAATGCTTTTCAGCTGCGTTTCAATATTGGATGTTTCTAATTGAATACTCATAGACTCAGTCTTCCTCGAAGCAAAATATTAGAATGCTCTTTTTTATATTCTGATCATTCCATGCAGAATTTCTATGGGATTGAATTTTAAACAACTGAAGAATGAATAATAAATACTTTAAGCTATAAGATAATTATACGATTTTTGTAGTTGAAAAAAATGAAGATGAATAGAACTACTGAACAGGATTCAAATTATACCGATCTCGATAAGATGTCAATTGCAGAATTACTGCATGGCATTAATAATGAAGATAAAACAGTACCATTAGCTGTTGAAAAAGTAATTCCCGAAATTGAAAAGTTAGTGAATGCGATCGTTGAGAAGATAAGCAAGGGAGGTCGTCTGTTTTATATAGGTGCCGGTACAAGTGGTCGCCTTGGGATTCTGGATGCATCTGAATGCCCGCCAACTTATGGTGTTCCATTTGATATGGTTATTGGCATCATAGCCGGTGGAGATAAGGCTATCAGAAGGGCCGTTGAAAATGCAGAGGATAATTCAGAACAAGCCTGGAAAGATCTTCTGGAATTTAATATTTCAGACAAAGACGTTCTGATTGGTATCGCTGCTTCTGGAACAACACCCTATGTTATTGGTGGTCTGAAAAAAGCCAATGAATTTGGATTAGAAACTGGATGTATCGTTTGTAATGCTGGTAGTCCAGTTGCTGCAGTTGCAAAATACCCAATCGAGGTAGTTGTTGGGCCTGAATTTGTAACCGGCTCTACACGCATGAAATCAGGAACTGCTCAAAAACTGGTTTTGAATATGATCAGTACCACCTCAATGATTCGACTTGGCAGGGTTAAAGGCAATAAAATGGTTGATATGCAACTTACCAATGTAAAATTGGTTGGACGTGCCGTAAATATGGTGATGCAAGAAACAAACCTGGATGAAAAAACTGCGCAAACCTTACTTGATACCTACGGAAGCGTACGTAAAGCTGTTGAAAATGCTCCAAGAAAATTATAATCTGGCAATTTTTTATGCATGAAATAGAACCATATTACCGATGGAGAGACGATTATATCGCTTCTGAAGATCCCCTTTCGCCATTTGTTGATACAAAATACAGCGAATTTGAATTTGATAAGCAGATTTATAATTACCTGATACACCCGCAATGGGATTTCTTTGGTTCTCAAACGCTCTACCTAAAGGTTTTATATGCCGATTATGATCTGGGATTTTCAATAATTGAATTTATAGGAGAGTGGAATGATGCCCTTCATAATGATATCATGACCTTGAAAAGAGAAATCATTGAGCTCATGGTTGATGAAGGGCTTAATAAATTCATACTGATCGGAGAGAACATTCTTAACTTTCATTCTTCTGATGATTGTTATTATGAAGAATGGTTTCAGGATGTTGAAGATGGCTGGATAGCCGGAATAAATTTTAGAGAGCATGTAATCAGCGAGTTCAAAAGAAATAATATTGATTATTATATCAACCTTGGTGGCAACCTTGATGATATGGCATGGCGTAACCTGAAACCTATACAGTTATTTAAAAATGTTGAAGGGGAATTGAGTAGAAGGCTGGAGTAGGGGGAAGTTTTAAGTTATAAGTAGTAGGTTATAAGTGGTAGGTTATAAGTAGTAGGTTATAAGTAATAAGGGGGAATTAATTAGTAAACTTTTACGTTCCGATAACACAAGTAAGGATCAATTGTATTAAATTCGATAAAAACAATTTTAAGATGTCACAAAAAGAAACAGTTTACCAGTATAACAACGAGCCAATAGTGCAGCGTGAAGGTGGAATAACCTCAAGAAATTTTCTACCCAATGTATTTTTATGGATGTTCATTGCGCTTGCACTATCTGCAGGATTCGCATGGTCTTTCTCTTCGGATGATGCTTTATTAAGCATGCTGATCGATACCCAAACTGGAGGAAGAACTACCCTTGGAACAGTAGCTATGTTTGCGCCGCTAGCTTTTGTTTTGGTGATGTCATTCGGAATGAACCGGCTTTCATTTCCGGCATTGGCATTAATTTTTGTATTATACTCTGCTGCAACCGGTATAAGTTTGAGTTATATTTTATTGGTTTATACATCCTCATCGGTCTTAGGATGTTTTATATCTGCTTCTCTCCTATTTGGTGTTATGGCTTTTGCCGGTTATACCACTGAGCAAGATCTTACCAAATTCGGCCCCATTTTGATGATGGCTTTAGTAGGAATCGTCATTGCAAGCGTAGTCAACTTCTTCTTAGGAAGCAGCCAATTAGATTATATTATCAGCTTTATAGGTGTTGCTCTATTCGTGGGTTTAACAGCCTATGATATGCAGCGACTTAAACGTATTGCAGCTGGAATTGAATATGGTGATGCCTCAGCAAATAAAATGGTCATTATGGGAGCCTTAACCTTATATCTCGATTTCATCAATATGTTTTTGATGCTGCTCCGTTTATTTGGCGGGAAAAAGTAAAGGTCTGTTATCTGTTATCTGTTAACTGTTGACTGGCTAACGTACCCAATCTGACAACTGATAACTTTGGTTAAGGTCTGAAAGAAGCAGAAAATTTCAATTAGCACCGCACAGTCTTTGTTCTTGGCTCTGTTGTTTGACTAACGTATCCAATCAGATAACCCGATAGCTATCGGGTGACAACTGTTAACTGTTAACTGATAACTGATAACCGACAACTGATAACCGACAACTGATAACCGACAACTGATAACTGATAACCGATAACCGGCCTTTGAATTTGCATTTCATCGAATTATCTTGCACTTTTGTATTGCTTATTCAGAAAGACGGAGGGATTAGACCCTACGAAGTCTTAGCAACCTGTGCTAACAAGGTGCTACATTCTATCTCGCATATGTGAGAAAAGATAAGTTAAAGTCAATGAATACCGACTTTTCGAAAATAAGCTTGTAAAAGATATTAGACATTAGATCTGAGATATCAGACTTTTTTAGTGCAGAGATCATTGCACTTCATCAGTTTTATCTCCTATCTCATATCTCCTATCTCATATCTCAAAACAACTAAATGATTAGAGAAGAATTAAAAAAACGAATACTAGTTATTGACGGAGCCATGGGTACCATGATTCAGCGCTATCAATTAACAGAAGAAGATTTCAGAGGCGAACGTTTCAAAGATCATCCATGTGATGTTAGAGGCAATAATGATCTCTTAAATATAACCCGCCCCGACATCATAAAAGCAATCCATGCAGAATACTTAGAAGCAGGTGCTGATATTATTGAAACCAATACTTTCAGCACTCAACGTATTTCCATGGCTGATTATCAGATGGAAGACCTCTCGTATGAGATGAGCTTTGAAGGTGCACGGATAGCCAAAGAAATTGCAACAGAATATACACTCAAAAATCCAGAAAAACCTCGTTTTGTTGCCGGCGCCTTAGGTCCCACAACTAAAATGGCCTCTATGTCGCCAGATGTAAATGACCCCGGATATCGGGCAGTATCATTTGATGAACTTGTGGATGCCTATTACGAACAGGTAAAAGGACTAATTGAAGGTGGGGCAGATGTGCTCTTATTCGAAACCATAACCGATACCCTGATCACCAAAGCCGCCCTTTTCGCAGCAAAAAACTACGAAAATGAAAGCGGTAAAAAGATCGATATCATGATCTCAGGAACCATCACTGATGCCAGCGGAAGAACCTTATCCGGCCAAACCGTTGAAGCATTTTTGAACTCCTTAAGTCATGCCAACTTACTGAGCATTGGACTGAATTGTGCGCTAGGTGCAAAAGATATGCGCCCGCATATTGAAGAGCTTTCTGCAAAAGCTTCTTGTTTTATTTCAGCTTATCCCAATGCCGGGCTTCCGAATGAATTTGGTGCTTACGATGAATTGCCACATGAAACCGCCCACCTAGTGGAAGATTTCATGGCAAATGGATTTGTTAATATTGTGGGTGGATGCTGTGGCACTACTCCTGAACATATAAAATGCATTGCTGATAAAGCTGCAAAATTCCCTCCAAGGGTTCCTCCTGTGCCAGAACCTTTTCTGAGGCTTAGCGGCCTTGAACCGGTAACATTAACACCTCTAACCAATTTTGTGAATATTGGAGAGCGAACTAATATTACCGGATCGCCTAAATTCTCAAAACTTATTTTAAGCGGGAACTTTGATGAGGCCTTATCTGTTGCACGCCAGCAGGTTGAAGGTGGTGCCCAGATTATTGATGTGAACATGGACGAAGGAATGCTTGATTCTGAAGCAGCCATGGTCAAATTTTTGAATCTTATTGCCTCAGAACCGGATATTTCTAAACTTCCAATCATGGTCGATTCCTCTAAATGGAGTGTAATTGAAGCCGGATTAAAGTGCCTGCAAGGTAAAGGAATTGTGAATTCTATCTCCCTGAAAGAGGGCGAGGAAGCATTTAAAACCTATGCTGGAAAGATCCGTCAATACGGTGCTGCGGTAGTGG
Organism: Sphingobacteriaceae bacterium; assembly: GCA_947479815.1. Taxonomy (GTDB): domain Bacteria; phylum Bacteroidota; class Bacteroidia; order Sphingobacteriales; family Sphingobacteriaceae; genus Daejeonella. The sequence continues at coordinate 1,991 of CANKAT010000108.1, read as the reverse complement.
TAATGGCCTTTGATGAAGCCGGACAAGCTGATTCATTAGAAAGACGTAAAGAAATATGTCAGCGGTCATACAATATCTTAGTTAATGAAGTCAATTTCCCGCCTCAGGATATAATTTTTGATCCGAACATCTTGACCGTTGCTACTGGTCTGGAAGAACATAATAATTATGCCGTAGATTTTATTGAGGCTACACGCTGGATTAAACAAAACCTTCACCTGGCAAAAGTTAGTGGTGGAGTTAGTAATATTTCATTCTCTTTTAGAGGCAATAATACGGTCAGGGAAGCAATGCACTCTGCTTTTTTGTACCATGCAATTAAAGCAGGTCTAGACATGGGAATTGTGAATGCCGGCATGCTTGAGGTTTATGAAGAGATCCCTAAAGATCTTCTTGAACTGGTAGAAGACGTATTGCTTAACCGCAGACCCGATGCCACTGAACGCCTAGTTGATTTTGCAGATACCATTAAAACGACGGGCAAAGTAATTGTAAAAGATGAAGAATGGCGTAAAAATAGTGTCGAATCAAGACTCTCGCATTCTCTTGTTAAAGGCATAATTGATTACCTAGACGATGATGTTGAAGAGGCTCGCCAAAAATATGATAAACCCCTAGAAGTGATCGAAGGGCCACTGATGGATGGAATGGGAATAGTGGGCGATTTGTTCGGTCAAGGAAAAATGTTTCTTCCACAAGTTGTTAAATCTGCCCGAGTGATGAAGAAAGCAGTAGCCTATCTCCTGCCCTTTATCGAAGAGGAAAAACTCAATAATGCAGATAGTAATCAGCGCAAAAACGCTGGAAAAATATTATTAGCTACCGTAAAAGGAGATGTTCATGATATCGGTAAAAACATCGTTGGAGTTGTTCTTGCATGTAATAACTTTGAGGTAATTGACCTTGGAGTGATGGTTCCGGCACAAAAAATTATTGAAACAGCGAAAGCTGAAAATGTGGATATTATTGGACTTAGCGGACTGATCACCCCATCGCTCGACGAAATGGTGCATTTCGCTAAAGAAATGGAAAGACAAGGATTTACTATTCCACTAATTATTGGAGGAGCAACAACCTCCCGAATTCATGCAGCCGTAAAGGTAGCACCTAATTATTCTGGTCCGGCGGTACACGTTCTCGACGCTTCAAGAAGTGTAACCGTATGCAGCACGCTAATGAGTGATGATAATAGGGATGCCTACATCAGCTCTATACGGGAGGAATACGATAAGGCCAGAGAGAGTCATTTAAATAAGAAGTCTGACAAACAGTTCAAAACTATTGAAGAAGCCAGAAAATCAAAATTTCAATTAGATCTGAGTCTTCCAGCAGTTCAAAAACCAAGGTTTTTAGGAACTAAGATTTTTGCTGATTTTTCTTTAGAAGAGCTGGTGCCATATATCGACTGGACGCCATTTTTCCATACCTGGGAACTCAGAGGCAGCTTCCCGCGCATCTTTGAAGATGATTTTGTTGGAGTCGAAGCTAAAAAATTATATGATGAAGCCCGAGTCTTATTGGATAAGATCATTACTGATCAATCTCTGAAAGCTAAAGGCGTTATCGGATTCTGGCCAGCTAACGCTGTGGGTGATGACATCGAACTATATACCGATGAAAGTAGAACTCAAGTTTATAAAACGATTCATACCCTGCGCCAGCAATCAGAGAAAGCAGAAGGTGAACCTTATTATGCCTTATCTGATTTTATTGCACCCAAAGAATCAGGCATTGCCGATTATTGGGGCGGTTTTGCTGTAACAACCGGTATTGGCTGTGATGAACTGGTTGCCGTTTTCGAAAAAAATTATGACGACTATAACAGTATTATGGTCAAAGCACTTGCCGACAGACTTGCTGAAGCATTCGCAGAACGTATGCACGAATTGGTAAGAAAGGAATTCTGGGCCTATTCTCAAGATGAAGTATTAAATTCTGAAGAACTGATCAAGGAAAAATATATCGGCATACGTCCGGCACCAGGTTATCCT
>CANKAT010000107.1 GCA_947479815.1 Sphingobacteriaceae bacterium | reverse complement strand
TACTCAGCATTGTTTTACTGCACTTTCTTGTCAGTACACTGCTACCCGGCAAAAGGATAAAAACTAGTTGAGAATGCCGGAGTTTGAAAATCAGGGTATTACCAACCCAGTTTTGTATCATCTCCTCTTGAATCTGCACCGCCTTCGTAATAACCCCATTTCGTTTTCAAAATCGCATCAACACGCCCTATGGCTTTTCGTTCTCTGAATTTATACCCCTTTTTCTCAAGTTTGGTTCTTACCAAACTATCCATTCCGCCCTTTTCAACCACGACCTCATCCGGCAACCATTGATGGTGAAACCGTTTGGCATTTACGGCAGTTTGTATCCCCATATCAAATTCAATAGTATTCAGGATAGTTTGAAAAACAGAGGTAATAATTGTTGAACCTCCCGGTGTACCTACAACCATCAATAGATCGCCATTTTTTTCAAGGATTGTGGGGGTCATCGAACTTAACATTCTTTTTCCTGGCTGAATTGAATTAGCTTCACCGCCAAGCAAGCCAAACATATTTGGAGTTCCGGGCTTAACAGAAAAATCATCCATCTCATTATTTAGTAAAAAGCCAGCGCCTTTTACGAAAACCATTGAACCAAAGCCACCATTGAGAGTTGTAGTGATTGCCACTGCATTTCCTTCGCGATCAACAATAGAAAAATGAGTGGTTTCCTCTGATTCTTTTGGAACTATACCCGCCTTAATATCGCTGCTCAATGTTGCCTTTGCCCAATTGAAATTACTCATCCGATACTTTGAATAATCGGGCTTAATCAAATATTTCTGAGGTACCTTGTAAAAATCGGGATCGCCAAGATGAGTAGCTCTATCCGCATAAACTCTTCTTTCAGCCTCGATCATTACCTGCATGCTTGAGTCAGAATTGAATCCATAACGCTTGAGTGGATATTCCTCTACAGAACTTAAAAGTTGCAAAAGTGCAATTCCACCACTAGAAGGCGGAGGCATGGTTATTATTTTATATTGCTTATAGTTTCCAATAAGGGGTTCGCGCCATTGAGCCTGATAATTTTTCAGATCTTCTTTACTAATCAAGCCACCGCCAGCAAGCATTTCAGCAACAATTTGATCGGCTACTTGGCCTTCATAAAAGCCTTCACGGCCTTTATCTCTGATCAATTGAAGGGTTTTAGCAAGGTCATCCTGAATCCAAATATCTCCTTTGGCCCATTTATCCTTAATAAAATATGTTTTTCCGGGATTATACTTTTTTAGTGACTCCTGCATTTCTGCAAAATCTTCAGCCTGACTTTCAGTGATCGGGAATCCGTTTTTAGCAAGATCTAATGCAGGCTGTACAACTTCAGCCCAACTTAATTTTCCAAATCGGGCATGAGCCTTTACCATTCCATCTACGCTTCCAGGAACCCCTGCAGCTAAATGGCCAAAAATACTTTTTTCTGTTATCGCATTACCTGCTGAATCTAGGTACATATCACGGCTTGCATTTCCTGGTGCTTTTTCTCTGAAATCGAGCGTTGCCAGTTTACCTGCAGCAGACCGATACACCATAAATCCACCTCCACCAATATTCCCTGCATCAGGATAAACAACCGCGAGCGCAAACTGCACCGCAACTGCCGCATCTACCGCATTTCCACCTTTCTTTAAAATGTCAAGGCCAACTCTTGAAGCAGAAGGGTGAGCAGAAACTACCATCCCATTTTTATATTGGCCGCTATTGTTCTTACCTGTTTGCCCCCCAACACAAGCTGAAAAAAATAGAACTGTACTAAAAATAACCAGCAGGTATAATGCAAGTCTGGACTTCCTGTTTTTATGCATTTCCATAGATATTATCAACTTGCGACTTGTATTTTTGCAAAATCATTTTTCTTTTTAAACTTAGTTTTGGTGTTAGTTCACCCCCATCTATACTCCATTCATTAACCAGTAATTCAAACTTTTTAACCTGCTCCCAATTTCCAAAATCCTTGTTAAAATTATCGATCACAGATTGTATCTTATCTATAACCCTTTGATTTTTTATCATTGCCTCATTCGTTGTATATGCAATACCTGATCTGCCACACCAAGCCGATAATGCCGTAAATGAAGGCAGTATTAATGCAGCAGGGAAACGTTCATTTTCACCGATCACAATCACTTGCTCGATATAAGGCGATTCTTTAAATTTATTCTCAAGAACCTGTGGGGCGATGTACTTTCCTCCGGCAGTTTTAAATATTTCCTTTTTACGATCTGTAATACGCAAATATTTGCCTTCTAGAAGCTCCCCAATATCGCCGGTATGGAAAAAGCCCTCCTTGTCAATCACTTCATCACTTAGATCAGGACGATTGTAATAGCCCTTCATTACATTTGGGCCCTTACATAATATTTCTCCATCTTCAGCAATTTTAACCACTACATCTTTGATCACTTTGCCTACGGTTGTAAATTTTGCATCTCCTGGTTCAAGTCCATTTACGGCAATAACCGGTGATGTTTCAGTCAATCCATAGCCTTCTAAAACCGGCATATTCGCCGCCCAAAAAACACGAGCAAGCCTGGGTTGCAGCGCAGCTCCACCAGATACAATGGCCATAATTTTTCCGCCTAAAGCCTCACGCCATTTATTGAATATAATTTTATTCGCAATCTTAAGCTGAAATTCATAGAACACCCCATTTTTGCCGTCCATCTCGTATTTGAGTCCCAAATTAAGTGCCCAAAAGAATAATTGTTTTTTAATTCCTGTTAAACCTGCCCCTTTAGCAACAATCCGATCGTAAACCTTTTCTAGCAGTCGCGGAACTGTTGTAAAACCATGAGGTTTTACTTCAATAAGGTCTGCAGCTATCGTATCCATACTTTGAGCATAGTAAATAGATATCCCAAGGTAGAAATACATATAAAAAACCATACGCTCAAAAATATGGGAAAGGGGTAAAAAGCTCAATGCTTTAGAAAAGTTCTTGGGATACATCACTGAAGAGGCAATGCAATTACTAACTAGGTTGTCATGTGTAAGCATTACTCCTTTAGGTGTTCCTGTTGTACCTGAAGTATAAATTAAAGTTAGCAGATCACTAGGAAGAATACGATCACGATAAATTTGAAGATCAATTGGTTCAGAACGATCTGCAATTTCAGACAATTCCATCCAATAGGGCACGCCTTCAATCTTATCAAAACTAAAAATCTTTAAATCAAGTTGTTCTTTTTTCCTAATGCTGTTCAGTTTTTCAAACAGTATGTTATCTGAAACAAATACTATTTTGACTTCAGCATCTTTCAAAATAAATTTAATATCGTTTTCGGCCAGGGTAGGGTACATGGGTACCTGGGTTGCTCCGATCTGCATAATTCCAAAATCGCAAATATTCCATTCCGGCCGATTGGGCGACATGATCGCAATTTTATCATCCTTCTTAATTCCTGAGGCAATTAGCCCAGTACTCAATTGGTTTACTAAACCTACAAATCGCTCAGTCGAATACTTTTCCCAATGCCCATTCTGTTTGGCTACCACCATATCATCCTTCTGATATTTTTCAACAGAAAGTTCCAGAAGATCAAAAACCCGAGTTATTTCTACCATAAGAAAATTATTTTATTCTGATAATTTAGCAAATTAACTAAAAATAAGGGCTCTTCAAATAAAGCCTTGGTTCTGACTTTATCATTCAGAAAAAACAACAACTTACCGCGTTTTATTTTTACAGGAATTATGAGATTTACAAGCCAATTAAAGGAGCTCCATTAAACCTAGCTATTGATTGACGACCGCGATTGGAATTAACTCTAACTAGTGATTTCAAATCTGGAGATGTAGGCTTGGCAATACGTATTACCTTTAAAGCTGCCAGAAAGAACTAAATAAAAAAAAAGTATCCTTCTACTGCTTATTTTCTTAATTAATTTTTAACCACCGCTTCATCACAGCCACCTGAGCTGGAGTAGTAGCCTCAACTGGTGCGATTCTGAATTTATGATTTGGGTTTCTTGCAAGCACCACATCGATATACAGTAGCTGGCTATCACGGTTAACTAGCACTCTGACCTGATCACCAACACGCTGATTAGCAATGAACTTATCCACTTCAGACAATTTTGGATCAGAAATAGTATTGATCCGCTGATCATTCATGGTTAAAATTTCATCATTCACATTCAATCCTGCTATCCATGCCGGACTATCACGAGAGACCGTACTAATTATAATCTTCCCACCTTTAAGCGAGCTTACCGCTCCTAAATAGGCATCATTTGTAGAGGCTGCATCATCAATCAATGTAAAGCCTGCATAATTTAAATAGGTATTATAGTCAATGGTTTTAACTCCGTGTATATAATCTGCATACATTGAATCAAAAGATTTTCCAGCTATTTTCTCTACCATAGCTTTAAATTCTGCATCGGTATAGCCTCTAGCCTTTTTGACAAAATATTCCTCATACATTGCCTTCATTACCTCATCAAGCCCAAATTTGCCAGCAGTGGAATGAATAATCTCCAGGTCCATAATCAAGGCAATCAAAGACCCTTTAGTATAATAGGAAATGGTTGAATTAGTTGAATTTTCATTTGGGCGATATTGCTTAATCCAGGCATCAAAACTTGACTGACTAACAGGATCCACACGATTACCTGGCTGGTTCTCAACCTGATTGATTGTGTTTGCCAGATTCTTGATAAAACTCTCAGAACTTTGCAATCCGGCTCTTTTAGTATAAATTCCCTGGTAATAATTAGTGAACCCCTCTACAATCCATAAATTACTTGTGTAATTTTCTTCGTTATAATTGAAGGGTCCTAAGGCTATCGGCCTTAACCGCTTTACATTCCAAAGGTGAAAATACTCATGCGAAACAAGGCCTAGGAACCTTGAAAGGCCTGCCTCTGTAGCATAGGAATTACGACTTGCGCCCAAAACCGTGGAATTCAGATGTTCCAAACCTCCGCCACTTGAGTTGAAATTATGGACAATGAACACATACCGTTTGTTTGGGTTAACTCCAAATGTTTTGGTTTGCTCCACAACAATTTTTGCCATGTCTCTTTTCAAGATGTCTTTATCATAATTACCACCTCCGTACATCACAACCTCATGTTTTACTCCAGCAGCATCAAATTCAAAAATATCCTGATTGCCAATTTCAAACGGAGAGTCATAGAGCACATCAAAATCTGGGGCATTAAAAGTATTGGCCTTTGACCCTACCATTTCAAGACCGGTAGATATTTTTGTCCAGTTTTTATAGGGTTTAATGGTGACGCTTGATGCCGAGTTTAACTGCCCTTCAGGATACATGAAAATTCCTGCTGGAGATAAAAAAGCATGTGATTCATCTACAAAGCTGGTCCGGACAGAAATTTCAAAAGAATAAACACGGTAAATTATTTTGATACTACCATTCTTCTGGGTACTTACCCTCCAGGTATTTTTGTTTACTTTCTCTGCATTTAAGGATAAGCCTGTCTTATTAAAAGCCTGAAATGACTCCACATTTTTACCGAATTCTCTGATCAAATAAGAACCGGGTGTCCAAACTGGCATTTTCAAGTCAAGATACTCACCCTTTAAGCCTGAAATTTCCATTGCAACATCTACATAATGTGCCTGAGGTTCTGAAAAAGATATTTCATAATTAATTTTATTCTGAGCTCTTAAAGAAGTAGTCATAATTGCGATAAAAATAAATGATACCAGATATTTCATAAACAGATTAATAATTGCTTGCGCCAAAAATAACTTATTAATGCATTTTTCAATGGTTAAGTAAAATGTAGGCTGTAAAATAGTTGCTACATTCAACTAATTACCAGGTATAAAAATAGATTTGTATACAAATTATGCAAGAACCTCTAGCAAATCCGCTATTATCAGCGTCTAAAAAATACCTGAATGCCCTTTCAAAAATGGTTATTCAGCTATCAATAGACCGATATCATTATGTTTTAGTATTAATTGATTTCCATGATGAGAATCTTTCTCAAAAGGCACTTGCCGAAATTTTGCATATTGATAAATCATACATGGTGAATATTCTGGACTACCTAGAAGAAAAAGGCTACGTACTTCGTGAAAAAAATCCATACGATCGCAGAGAACAGTTAATCAGACTAACAACCAAAGCTCAAAAAGATATTCCTATTATTAAAGAAGCTATTGAAGAATTAAACAATAGATCACTTCGAAATATAAGTGAGTCTAAAAAACAGATATTCAATGAGGTATTGGGAATGATACAGGATAACCTGATAAAAATTGAATCTAAAGAAATTAAAAAGCCACATACCATTTTAAAAAACTATAACTAATTATATGAAAGTAAAATACATCGTATATATACTGATTGTGATCCTTCTTGGTGGAGCAGTTGCATACCGCTTTAATAAAAATAAAGCTCAGAAAACTAGTATGGGTGGTCGTAAACCGGGCGGGCCCCCAGCCGTACTCAATGTAAATGGCATAGTTACAAAAACCGAAAATTTTTCTAACTCACTTTCTATTGCCGGATCAATAGAAGCCAATGAACAGGTTGACATCCGTAGTGAGATTTCCGGACTTGTAACCGCAATAAATTTTACAGAAGGAACTTCGGTAAGCAAGGGTAAAGTATTAATAAAAATCAATGATTTGGAGCTTCAAGCTCAATTATCACAGGCATTGACCAAACAGAAATTAGCTCAGGAAACTGAATATAGAGCTGGTATGCTGTTACAAAAGGAAGCTATTAGTAAGGAGGAATATGATGTTGCATTGGCAGAACTAAAGTCATTGCAATCACAAACCGAGCTCATTCGTGCTCAACTTGCAAAAACACAGATTCGTGCTCCATTTAGTGGGAAAATAGGCTTAAGAAGCATTTCTGCAGGAGAATACATTACACCTGCCAAAAACATTGCACGATTAGTGAGTACAGATCCCGTTAAAATTACATTCTCGATCCCTGAAAAATATGCTGGATCAATTAAAATGAATACACCAATCAGCTTTACGGTAGCTGGTTCAAAGAATGTATACAAAGGAATCATATATGCCATTGAACCGGGTATTGATATTGCAACCCGTACCATGCAACTAAAAGCAACAGCATCTAATTCAAAGGGCGATTTATTGCCAGGTTCATTTGCAAAAATTGATTTACCATTAATGAATGTAAATGATGCGATTTTAATTCCTACAGAATCTATCATTCCAGTACTGATGGGCAAAAAAGTTTTTATTAGCTCAAATGGAATAGCTAAAGAGGTGATCGTTGAAACTGGAACTAGAACTGACAAATCTGTTTTAATATTATCTGGATTAAGCGTGGGAGATACAGTTTTGACAACTGGAATTATGTCTTTGAAAAAAGATGCACCTGTTATTGTTAATATTGTCAACAAATAACACACGATTTCAGAATCCGGTTTATCAGTTAAAATTAAATACAATTGTACAATGAGTTTATCAACCACCAGTATAAAAAGACCTGTATTAGCGATCGTAATGAATCTGTTGCTGGTTCTTTT
>CANKAT010000106.1 GCA_947479815.1 Sphingobacteriaceae bacterium | reverse complement strand
GTCAGAGAATTTCCATCCATTGATCCTCCTATCGTATCTGTGCGTACCAGCTATCCGGGCGCTAACTCAGATATCATAGAATCTCAGATAACTGAACCACTTGAAAAGGCAGTAAATAGTATTGAAGGAATAAAAAATATCTCATCTTCAAGTAACCAGGGTACAAGTAACATCAATATTGAGTTCAATCTAGATAAAGAGCTTGAAGAAGCTGCAAACGATGTAAGAGATAAAGTTTCACAGGCAGTAAGGACTTTACCTAAAGACATTGACGGGCTTCCTGTGGTGTCAAAAGCAGATGCAAATTCTGAGGCTATCTTGTCGATGACCCTGCAAAGTGATAAAAGGAATCAATTAGAGTTGAGCGACTACGCTGAGAATGTGATAGCTCAACGCTTACAAACTATTCCAGGTGTGAGTGGTATTCAAATCTGGGGGCAGAAAAGATTTGCTATGAGGATTTGGATTGATCCCGCAAAACTTGCCTCATACCGCCTTACTGCATTGGATGTAAAAAATGCCCTTGACCGTGAAAATGTGGAGCTTCCTTCGGGTAAGATTACCGGGAATGCTACAGAATTATCTGTAAAAACACTTGGAAATCTAACCAATGAGGAGCAGTTCAATAATCTGATCATACAAAGTTCAGGAGACAATACCATCAGACTTAGAGATATAGGAACGGCCGTTCTAGGACCTGAAAATGAAGAAACTATGCTTCGCTCATCAGGAACACCCATGATTGGAATGGGTTTAATACCTCAGCCCGGCGCTAATTATCTTGAAATCTCGAATGAATTTTATAAACGGTATGAGCAAATAAAAAAAGAGCTCCCTGCAGACTATAGGACTGATATCGCCATGGATACCACTATTTTTATTAAGCGCTCGGTAACCGAAGTTTCGGAAACCATTCTAATCTCGCTTATACTGGTTATCCTTATCATCTTCTTATTTTTCCGCGATTGGAGTATCGCCTTCAGGCCACTGATAGATATTCCTGTTTCATTGATATCCACCTTTTTCATTATGTACCTTTTTGGTTTTTCCATTAACGTACTAACACTTCTTGCAATTGTTCTGGCTACTGGTTTGGTAGTGGATGATGGTATTGTTGTAACTGAAAATATATTCAAAAAACTAGAAGAAGGATACAGCCCGATAGAGGCAGCAATTAAAGGTTCAAACGAAATCTTCTTTGCCGTTATCTCTATATCGGTAACCCTTGCAGCAGTTTTCCTGCCGGTCATATTCCTTGAAGGATTTGTAGGTCGGCTCTTTAGGGAATTTGGAGTAGTCATCGGTGCGGCCGTGTTAATTTCAGCATTTGTATCCCTATCCTTAACACCTATGCTGAATGCCTACATGATGAAGGCAAATAAAAAGAAAACCAAATTTTATAATTGGTCTGAACCTTATTTCGTGAATATGACCACTGGTTACTCAGAGTCGCTTACCAATTTCATGAAAAAAAGATGGGTTGCATTTCCAATCATTATTGTATGTATTGCACTTATAGGTCTTTTCTGGAACATTTTACAAAAAGAAACTGCGCCATACGATGACCGAACAGCAGTAAGCTTGCAAGTTACAACTCCCGAAGGCTCTTCTTATGATTATACCGATGACTTTATCTTAAAGCTAAGCAAGCTGATAGAAGATTCAATACCCGAAAAGGAATTCAACCTAACAGTCACTTCACCAGGATTCAGTGGTTCTGGTGCAGCAAACACTGGTTTTTTAAGAATCCGATTAAGTGACCCCGCAGAACGGAAGGCTACGCAAGCACAGATTGCAGACCGTCTTACTAAAATCACAAAACCTTATACAGATGGCCGTGTATTTACTATTCAGCAGCCCACAATATCAGTATCTAGACGTGGTGGTTTACCTGTAAATTACATTATTCAGGCTCCCAATTTTGAAAAATTACGTGAAAAGCTTCCATTATTTATGGATGAAGTTAGCAAGGACCCAACCTTTACTGCAACTGATGCAAACCTTAAATTCAATAAACCAGAAATTAATGTGACCATTAACCGTGAAAAAGCGAGAAATCTGGGAGTTTCTGTTCTTGATGTTGCTCAGACCCTGCAATTTGCACTCAGCGGACAGCGATTTGCCTATTTTCAAATGAATGGTAGACAATACCAGGTAATTGGGCAGTATGACCGTGCCGACCGAAATGACCCACTAGATTTAACTTCGATCTTTGTAAGAAATAATAAAGGTGAACTCATACAGCTTGACAATCTGGTTGCCGTCCAGGAAACAAGCACCCCTCCTCAGTTATACCATAATAACCGATTTATGTCAGCTACAGTATCAGCAGGCCTAGCACCAGGAAAAAGTATCGGTGATGGGATTGATGTGATGAATAAAGCTGCTGCAAAAGTACTAGATGATACATTTACTACAGACCTTGGTGGTGAATCAAGGGATTTCCGGGAAAGTTCTTCCAATACACTTTTCGCATTTGGACTAGCTCTTCTTCTGGTTTATTTAATATTAGCAGCGCAATTCGAAAGTTTTATCGACCCATTTATCATCATTTTAACCGTTCCAATGGCCGTTGCAGGTGCATTTTTATCACTTTGGATTTTTGGACAAACCTGGAATATATTCAGTCAGATAGGAACGATCATGCTCATTGGGCTGGTAACGAAAAATGGAATTCTAATCGTAGAATTCGCAAATCAATTGAAAGAACAGGGTAAGCCGCTTGCAGAAGCAATTATAGAGGCTTCTGTAGCCCGACTAAGACCAATCTTAATGACCAGTTTAGCAATTGCCCTAGGCGCATTGCCTATTGCTATGGCATTGGGTGCAGCAGCAAAGAGCCGGATGAGTATGGGAATTGTAATTATAGGTGGAACTTTATTCTCTTTGATCTTAACACTCTATGTTATCCCCGCTATCTATTCTATGTGGTCAAGAAAGCATAAAGAAATGCCAGCAATGACCGGAATTAAAACTCCTCATCACGAAGACACAGATTTACTTAAAGTTTAAGAGATTTTTACCGAAATAAACGGAAAAACGCATGTTAAAATGTATATGAACAAACAAATTTTTACACGATACCTATTCTTAATTCTATTACTGGCAGGAAATTTACAGGCACAGGAAAGGTTAAGTCTGGAACAAGCTGTGCAGCTGGCTCTTGAAAATAATTTTGATATCAAGCTAAACAAGAATGATGTTGAGCAAGCAAAAAATAACGTAAGCCGTGCCAATGCAGGAATGCTTCCTATTGTAACAGGAAATTTTAGTACAAACAATACCGTTTCAAATACTAAACAAACACTTTCAAGTGGTCAAACACAGGAAAGAAACGGCGCGAAAAACTCAAATCTTGTATATGGCCCCGTGGTCAACTGGCAGGTATTTGATGGTTTTGAAATGTTTGCAAGGTACGATAGGCTTAAAGAACTGGAACAATTGGGTGAAGTAAGTTTGAAGCTCACTATTCAAAACACGCTTGCCAACGTAATCAAAAACTATTATGACCTGGTATCACAACAAAAGCTAATTAACGCATTAAGTGGAGCACTAGATATTTCAAGATTGAGACTTAAAAATTCAAATAGCAGGTTCAAGATCGGAAAAGCAGCTAAACTTGAAGTACTTGCGGCATCCGTTGACCTTAATACAGATACAACCAACCTACTCCGACAAATTGATGTGTATCGAGGTACAAAGATCAGACTGAATGAATTGCTAGCTAGAGAAATATCAACTGAATTCATCGTTTCTGACACAATAATTATTGGCAACATCCTTCTTCTGAATGAATTACAAACTTCTGCATCTCAATTAAATCCAACCCTGCAAACTGCATTAATAAATCGTCGAATTTCAGAAATTAATCTGAAAGAAGTCAAGGCGAACAGGTACCCCAATATAAATATCAACTCAGGTTATAATTTCAATAAGGCAAACTCAGAGCTCGGATTTGCACGAACTTCAAACGGTAGAGGATTTAATTATGGATTAACTGCCTCAATAAACATCTTTAATGGATACCTGCAAAAGAAAAATGAAAAAAACGCATTTCTACAGATAGAAAACAGCAAACTTCAATTTGATAAAATAACTCAAAATATTACTTCACAGATTACCTCATTATATCAAACCTATCAAACCAATCTGGAACTTGTTAAGTTAGAACAAGAAAACTTAGAGGTAGCAAAGCAAAATATGGAAATTACGCTTGAAAAATTCAGACTTGGCAGTGTTGCACCACTTGAATTTAGAGAAGCTCAACGCAACTATATTGATGCTAATGCCAGATTTACAAATTCACAATTTGAGGCAAAATTAGCAGAAATTGCGCTGATGCAACTTTCGGGCAAGTTAAACCTTCAATAACAAACCAATACTACTGAAAAATATAATTATCAATGTTATTAGTTGCAGATAGCGGCTCGAGCAAAGCCGATTGGATTTTAACGGTATCAGAACATCAGAACATTTCTTTCAGAACAAGTGGTATCAATCCATTTTTCCTATCTGAAAAGGAGATCATCAGAATATTTCAAAACACACCTGAAATACAACCATATACTGATCAGGTAAAGGAAATTTATTTTTTTGGAGCAGGCTGCTCGAGTCCGGATCGGCGCGAACATATATCAAACGCCCTATCCAAAATATTTAAAAATGCATTCATTAGTGTTGAAATAGATATCATAGCCTGCATTTATGCTACAACAGGAACATCTGATGGAATTTGCTGCATATTAGGAACGGGCTCGAACATTTCATATTTTGATGGAAAGAGGATCCATGACAGCAAACACGGCCTTGGCTATATTTTGGGCGATGAGGGTTCAGGAACTTATTTTGGAAGGCAATTAATCACCGGATATTTGTATGGAACAATGCCTGCTGATCTTGCCGAACAGTTTTATACTAAATTCACGATTGATAAGGAGATGATCATCAAACGAATTTATCAAGACCCCTCTCCAAATTTCTATCTGGCGTCATTTGCTCCCTTTATGAATGAGCATGTAGATCACCCGTATATCAATGCACTATTAAAAAAAGGATTTACTGAATTTATTGAAACCAATATTAAATCCTATCCAGATTATAAGATGCATAATTGCCACTTTATAGGTTCTATAGCCTTTCATTTTTCTGAGATATTAAAACAGCTTTGTCAGGAACAAGGAATTAAAGTTGGCAAAATTCTAAAACATCCAATCGATGAACTTTCATTGTTTATTTTAAAAAATGGTGAGAAAATAATCAGATAATTCTAATTTAATTGAGTTATACCGATAATTCAGGATTGTAGTTTATAGAATCCTCATAAGCATCGCAAAGCTGCTTTAAAGAATGGACTTCAAAATCTATACCCCATGGATTCCATGATATAAATCTAAGTTTATCGATATTTTTTCCTTTGGTGGATATTTCCTCATAAATACCAAAGTTGCCTAAAAAGTAATAATTGATTTTTACTGCTTCATTATTCAAACCATACGACTTTATCAATTCAAATCCCATTGTTTTGATCCAGGTTTTTATTCCAGACATTTTACTAATTATCATAATTAGAAATATAAGGTTCGACTAATTTTAATCGAAAATTAGGCCATAATCGCTGTAAAAAATGTGATAACAATCACAAAAGGCTGAGTATTTTTTAAATACTGCTTTTGGAAGCAATCAGGGGTTATAAAAACTTAAAAAAAATGTAAATTAACGTGAGTTCGATATAAAATCTTGCTTAGTTAAGTTTAGACTGAAGTTTTTCTCTCCTTTTAGAAAGCAGGGTCTGTTTCTCTTGGCTTATGACAGCCCCGTGTTCTGCCCTATTTTTTTGCGGGAAATTTAATTTTGTCATGAGATGCAGTATTGTAAAAAAGATAGAGCTGCCACCCGGGTTTATTTAATAGGACCTATGGTTTTATTACCGGAAGCCAGTCCCGATGAAAAACAGCTCCAGGTAAAATAAACCTTGCCTAAGGAGGTATCTTCCGGCTATTGGTAATCTGAAATAGACTACGATTTCTTGCCGGAAATACTCCGTAGGAAAGGGCTGAACTAAGCTATGAAACACAGGAATTGGTTTCAAAAATCAAATAATACAAACCTAGAGCATTATGAGATCAATTTAAATGGCATTTTTAATCTACCTTATATCGAACTCAGGTTAAATTAATGACTTGCAAATTTCAGGATACCATTTAATACCAAAAGGTGAATAATAAACTTTATAGTATCTTGAACATAGATTCTAGAAATAAACTCCTATGCAACTCATGTTACAAAGGGCCTGCATTCATATTCGTAATTTGTGCCAATAAAAATGAATTGATTCATGAAAATAGTACAATACATCAGATCTAATATTGGCAATGTGATTTTTATAATCATAACTGCTCTAGTTTTCTTTAACACCGATGCTAGAACATTACTGATCAGGGGATTTATGCTTACCGGATTATTTAATGTTGAAGTAAACACTGAAATTAAAAAATCCAATCTTAATAGATTGGCGCCGGCCGGGATGACTTTCAGAAAAGAAAATGGTGAACTCCTGAATTTATCGGAGAACAAAGGAAAAGTATACTTCATTAACTTCTGGGCAAGCTGGTGTCCTCCATGTAGAGCAGAAATGCCTTCCATTAATAATTTGGCATCCAAAATAGAGAACAAAGACAAGATTAGCTTTATTATGGTTGACGTTGACAATAAAATGGATGCTTCAGTTAAATACATGAAGAAATACTCATTTAACCTTCAGGTTTATTCTAGTGTTTCACCAATTCCAGAACAAATTTTCAATGGAACCCTACCCACTACCCTTATCATTGGACCAGATGGGAATATAGTTTTTTATCATACTGGAATGGCAGATTACAATACTACAGAAATGATCAATTTCCTGAATACGCTAAGCCGCTGATTTGAGATAGCGCTAAGGTGCTTCAATAAAATTTGATTATTTTTGACATAAAACAATTAAAAAGATGAAAAAAATCCTACTTATAATTCTGTTAAGTGTTAGCATAACTTCAATCTGTAATGCCCAAACAAGCATAAATACAAAACAATCACTTGATAAAAGAGATACCTGGACGCAAAAAGATTTGATCGAACCATCAGACTTGGCTGCTATCATTGCTAACCCTAAGGCTAAACAAGCTCAAATTTATAATATAGGAGTTGTGGATAATATAAAGGGTGCCAAAAACATGGGAGGTGCAAGCGAAAAAGCAAACCTTGAAAAATTCAAAACTGTACTATCGAGTCTGCCAAAAACTACTCAATTAGTAGTGTATTGTGGTTGCTGCCCGTTTGAAAAATGTCCAAATATTCGTCCTGCATTTAACCTCATGAAAGAAATGGGATTTAGTAATGGCAAACTCCTGAACCTGCCAACTAATCTAAAACAAAACTGGATCGCCAAGGGTTATCCGGTGGAGCCTAAATAATTAGAACGAAGCAATTCTGAACATGGATAAAGAAATTTGTTTAGGGATACTACTAAGTTCTTTCACGCTGTTCAGGATGACAGGTGCATAGTGCCAAAAAAAAATAAATTTCAATCTAAAAGCGATGTCATCTCGAAAGCTGCCCTTCAGCAGCTGAGGGAACTTTGTAAAACTGACATAAATACATTCT
>CANKAT010000105.1 GCA_947479815.1 Sphingobacteriaceae bacterium | reverse complement strand
GAATAAAACTCTCCTTATTTCTGATGCACAACAATTGCTTAGGGGTATTACTGGGTCCGATGTGGATAACCCATCATTTATATGGGAAAAAACCGGAAATAAATTTAAACACTTTCTTTTTGATGAGTTTCAGGATACCAGCTCTTTTCAATGGATGAATTTTTTGCCACTGGTAAAAAATGCCATCGCTGAAGGGTCGCCCGGTATTCAGGCATCACATCTGGTAGTAGGGGATGTGAAACAGTCAATTTATCGATGGAGGAATGGTGATTGGCGTATCCTTCATAGTAACCTTAAGCATGATCTTTTGGCTAACAATGTAGCCGAAGAGGAACTTTCATTCAACCGAAGAAGCTCAGAAAATATCATTCGTTTTAATAATTTTTTATTTCAAAAACTACCTTCAATCTTACAAAACCAGCTCAACGATATTTTTGCAGACTCGGGTCTTAGCTATTTGCAGGAATATTGGGACAAAGGAAATAGTGGACTGATTGTAAAGGCCTATGAAGGAAGTAGTCAGGAGATCACTGAAAGCACAATGCCGGGTGGAAAAATAGAGATCAAATTCTTTTTCAAAGGTGAAGAACCTGAAGATTATGATATTAATCCTCTTGCAGCTAACTATGCAATTGAGCGGATCATAGAATTATTGAATCAGGGTTTTTCTATGAATGATATTGGAATCCTGGTAAGAAAAAATTCGGAAGCAGTACAGATCCTGGATTGTATCTTTCAGAATAGCAATTACGCTAAGTTAACTGCCGCAGCGGGAAAAACTTTTCAGGTAATTTCTGGTGAAGCATTAAAGATTGCGAATAACCCTGTAGTTCAATTATTGCTGAGCACGTTCAGATTACTATCTGTGCATGAGCCTGAATCTGGAATATATAAGGCTGAATGCGCCCGTCTTTGGTTTCAGGTTCGTAATCCCGGCTTAGAACAGGTTGGAATTAGTGCCGATGACTGGATCGGATTTTCATTTAAGTCTGTTTCAGATCTGAAGGATATTTTACCTGCTGAACTGTGTTCCGGTTTTAATTCATATCGGCAGCTGCCGGTTAATGAACTGGCAGAAAAACTGATTAGTAATTATCAGCTTGGTACTGGCCTAACAGAAAATCATATTCCATTCCTGCTTGCTTTTCGCGATCAGCTGGCTCTTTTCTCTGCAGCAGGAGATCAGGGTATTACTGCTTTTTTGGATTGGTGGGATAAGGAAGGTTCTGCAAAAGCACTTCCATCGTCCCAGAATCAGGATGCTGTTCAGGTAATGACCGTTCACAAATCCAAAGGATTGGAATTCAGGGCTGTGATCGTTCCATTTATGGATTGGAAGTTGAATAAATCGTCAACAGGCGCCATAAAAAAATTACTGTGGGTTAATGCAGAAGCTGCAGGTTTTGAAAAATTCAATTCTTTACCAGTAGATTATACTAAAAGCTTGGCATCCACCGTTTTTGCACGCGAATATTTTGAAGAAATGTTGCTCAACTATATGGATGAGTTAAATACGCTTTATGTTGCAAGCACCAGGGCTAAAGATTATCTCTGTATTATTTGCCCTAAAACACCGATCGTAAAATCAACTAGCAAAGTTCCTCCAAACGATATCCAGTTTATTCTTTCTGAATTGTTTCAGTTGGGTGGAACTGATGAATTTAACTTGAATTTCGAGGATAACCAATATAGTTTTGGTGAAATGCCAGTTCATGTTCAGAAAAATGATTTGCCCAAGGATCATGGCCAATTGATTATTCATGATTATCATGTGAATGAGCAACTCACAGAGCGGTTTAAGCGAAATAGCATGCATGAAGATAACTGGTTCAATGCTAAACAAAGAAAAGGAATAGTACTTCATAAAATCCTCGAAACATTAACTGGCTCAGGCAATCTTGAAAAACTAATAGCTGAAAAAGTGCAGGAGGGTTTAATCCGGGAGGCTGAACGTGAAGAGATCAGGCAGGCAGTTTCAGATGTTTTGATGCAGCATGAAATAAAAGAATGGTTTGAAAAAGCAAGGTCAATTATTAGTGAAAAGGATATGATCATTGATTCGGGTATAGTGAAAAGACCGGATAAACTATTCATTCTTGAAGATCGTGCAGTTTTGCTGGATTTTAAATTCGGAGCACAAAACAATAAGTACATTTCAGATATCAGTCTCTATCGTGATAATTTGATAAAAATGGGTGAATTTGAAAAGGTGGATGCCTACCTATGGTATGCTCAAGATCGCAAACTTCAAAAGGTATGATCATGAAGAATAACTCATCTGATAAATTCTTGCATCGGGTTGCCACAGATCTTCTTGATCGTTTTGGCAATGACCTTCAGCATGTAGCAATTGTATTCAATAATAAAAGACCCCAGTTATTTTTAAAGAAGTATTTGGCTGAGATCAGTGGAAAACCAATTTGGAGTCCTCATTTTTTTACGATTCAACAATTCTTTTCCGAGTCTTCTTCGCTGGTTTGTGCTTCACAGCTAAAGCAGTTTTTTGTGCTACTTTCTGAATACAATACTTTATTGGCTGAAGAAGGAAGGGAGCCTGTTAGTGCCGATGTTTTTTATCCGCTTGCTGAGATCATTGTTTCTGATTTTTCACAGATTGATTATTACATGGCTGATCCGGTTAAGGTTTTTAATCTGATTGGTAATATCGCAGAGCTTGAACAGCAATTCCCAAATTTTGACAAAGAACAGCTTGAGTTTATGGAAAGCTTTTGGGCTTCCTTTTCGCAAGTTAAGCAAAGCAGTATTCAGGAAAAATTTATTGAAATGTGGCATAGGATGCCTCGCTTGTACATTAATTTTCATAAACGGCTGGCCGAGCAAAATTTAATTAGCAGTGCCAGAATGTATCGTAACCTGGCAGAAGGGCGAGATAGTAATCCTGATTTTCTTAAGAACTATCAACATGTGGTTTTTGCAGGGTTTAATGCGCTTTCAAAAGCCGAAGAAATTCTGTTTAAGACATGGCAGGACCAGGGTTTATGCTCCTTTTATTTTGATGCCGATGAGCATTATTTTGCTGATCAGATTCAGGAAGCAGGGCACTTTATCAGAAGAAATATCAAAACAGTTGGTCTAGAAAATCAATTTAAAGTACAGGAAAACCGAATTGATGTGCCTGAAAAGCAATTCACAATTATTCAGGCATTAGGCAAAGTGGCCCAAGGGAAAATCCTTAACCAGGTTTTGAAGGGAAGTGAAGACAAGAACGAACCAGATTCAAAGGCAATTATACTTGCCGATGAGAGTTTACTACTTCCTGTTCTTCAGACTGTTGACGATGAAAGTTTGAACGTTACCATGGGCTATCCCTTTGAGCAGTCTGCAGTTTTTGGACTATGTGATCTTTGGCTTGACATACAAGAGGAAATTGCCTCTGCCGACCAGGCCAGTATAGCGTATTCCCGTGTTCTTACATTTATATTTAATCCATTAGTTGGAATTGAAGAACAGGCGCGAAACAGGATTCATTCAGAGATCATTGATCAGAAGAAAGCGAGGTTCAGTTTGCTGGAACTGAGGAGATCTGGGAAGATCTCTGAGTTGACCTTTAGCCCATTTGAGAGCCCTACTCAAGTCATACGAAATCTCGGCAGTTTGCTTTTATTTGTTTCTGAGCAGATAGCAGATTTGCGTAAGCTGGAAAGCCTTTTGATTGCAGAAGCTGTAAAAACATTGAATGTTCTTTCAGACAGTTTTGAGGATCTTGCTGAGAACACCTCTATGCCTGATATTGATGCTAGATTTGTGTTAAAAATGATTAGGCGTGCCCTTGCCGGACTTTCTGTACCTTTTGACGGAGAGCCATTGTTGGGATTGCAGGTTATGGGACTTTTGGAAAGCCGATGTCTCGATTTTGACGAACTTATTGTTCTTGGGATGAATGAGGGCGTACTACCCAAAATTAGTATTACCCCATCCTTTATTCCTGATAATGTCAGAAGAGCATTTGGCTTACCTGTACTTGAAAATCAGAACTCTATTTTCGCATATTTTTTTTATCGTTTGCTTCATTGCGCAAAGAAAATTACCCTGGTTTACAATGGAATTACGGATGAGAAAAGCACTGGTGAAGAAAGCAGATTCATTAAGCAGCTTGAGTTTGAAACATCCTGTAAATTTCTTCATTTACTTCAGCAAAATCAGCCGGTTGAAAATGCTTTTCCACAAGAAATAATTATAGAAAAAAAGGGCCAGGTACTTGAAAGGCTTCAAAAATATCTAAACAGAAATGCTTTAGAAAAGTATGATAAAAAGATTTCCGCATCTGGATTTACAGATTATATCACTTGCCCGCTGAAGTTTTTTTATGGTAAGATTGCCGGACTAAAAGAGCCGAATGACCTCCCCGATCAGATTGGACCTCATGCTGTAGGTAATATGCTTCACGCAGTAATGGAGCATTTTTATCGTGAATCTATTGGGATGGAAGTAAATCTAGAGTATATCAGGCAGCGCGAAAAACTATTGCCTGCGATGTGTCAGCATGCGATGTCAACAATGTTAAATCTAGATCCAAAGTCAGAGCTTCAGCAGCAAAGCGCCTTGCAGCAGATTATTATTAAGGTTATTGAACAATATGCCCTTAAGGTTTTGGAACATGATGCATCACTTGCTCCTTTTGTGATTAAGGAGCTGGAAGAAAAAGATGCCTATACTCCCTTGTTTACCATCGAGGTAAATGGAAAGGAGGAACAAGTGAGGTTAATGGGGATAATTGATAGGGTTGATACACACGAAGGAAAGATTAGGATCGTTGACTATAAGACGGGCAAGGATCAGGTAAAATTTAAGGACTTTCAAAGTTTATTTATTGAGGATGGTAAAGATCAGAATAAGGCACTCTTGCAGACAATCTTCTATACCATTGTTTACGAAAAGGCAAAAAATGTCGAGCAAGTAGAGCCGCATTTATATACTGTAAAAGATTTTTCGGACGGCACTGTATTTTTAAAGAAAAACAAAGCAGATAACTTTGTACTCAGGGATGAAAATCTTGCAGATTTCAAAGATCAGTTTGAAATTAAGCTCAAGGAAAAGCTAAATGAGCTATTTGATACATCTATCCCTTTCCGGCAAACTAGCAATGTGGATGCATGTAAATATTGCAATTTTAAGGGGATTTGTCAGAGGTAGGTAGTTAATTACGGATTACGAATTAAGAGTTACGAATTCAGAGTTACGGATTACGGATTACGAATTAAGAGTTACGAATTACGGCTTTTGCATCTTTAATACTCTTTTAGAGGTTATTTGAATTTTTCCAATTATTCTGCAAAGTTCTTCCGCATCATTTATTAAACTATCACTCATTTCTTTTGATAAATAGTCTGTAGCATATAGCAAACGAAGCCAGTAGGATGTTTCTCGAGCTTCTTTATATGCTATAGAAAATTTTGAAATAAAATCTGCTTTCGATTGGGCTCCTATTCCTTCTTCAACATTTGCTCCTATTGAGGTTCCACTTCTAAGCATTTGTGTTGAAAGAATAAATTCACGCTTCTCATTTTTCAAAAATTTACTTGCATTGACAATTCGAATTGCAAATGCAAATGTTTTTGTTTGTATTAAGTTTTCAGTTTTCATTCCATTATTTATTCATTTCTGAAATTTCGCGATTCATATTTGAAAATACTTTTTTATCTATTTAACGGTATCAGTACTCCGTAATTCGTAATTCGTAATTAATTCTTCGTAATTCGTCATTGATCCTTCGTAATTCGTCATTAATTCTCCGTAATTCGTCATTAATCCTTCGTCCTTCGTAATTCGTAATTAATTCTCCGTAATTCGTCATTGATCCTTCGTAATTCGTCATTAATCCTTCGTAATTCGTAATTAATTCTCCGTAATTCGTCATTAATCCTTCGTCCTTCGTAATTCGTAATTAATCCTTCGTAATTCACAATTCATAGACTTATATTTGCGTTCCAAAAATTGATTTTTAACATGAGAGAAATACAGTTCAGAGAAGCACTTCGTGAAGCATTAAATGAAGAAATGCGCAAAAACGAGAAGATTTTTTTGATGGGAGAGGAAGTTGCTGAGTATAATGGAGCATATAAAGTGAGTCAGGGAATGCTTGACGAATTTGGCGCTAAAAGAGTTATTGATACTCCAATTGCAGAATTAGGTTTTGCAGGTATAGGTATTGGTGCAGCTATGAACGGATTGAATCCAATCATTGAGTTCATGACATTTAATTTTTCTCTTGTAGCAATTGACCAGGTAATTAATGCTGCTTCAAAAGTTCTGAGTATGAGTGGGGGTCAGTTTTCATGCCCAATCGTTTTCAGAGGTCCTACAGGAAATGCCGGTCAGTTAGGTGCTCAGCATTCTCAGAATTTTGAGAACTGGTATGCCAATTGTCCAGGATTGAAAGTGGTAGTTCCTTCTACTCCGTATGAGGCAAAAGGATTGTTAAAACAAGCTATTATCGACCCAGATCCAGTAATCTTCATGGAGTCTGAAGTAATGTATGGTGATAAAGGAGAGGTGCCTGAAGAAGAATATTACATTCCAATTGGTAAAGCAAATATTGTAAAAGAAGGTACTGATGTTACCATTGTAACATTTGGTAAAATGCTTTCAAGAGTAGTAATGCCTGCTGTTGAAGAGCTAACAAAAGAAGGAATTAATGCAGAAGTAATCGATCTTCGTACGGTTCGTCCTATTGATTACGAAACTGTGATCAATTCTGTTAAAAAAACAAATCGTATGGTATTTGTTGAAGAAGCATGGCCTTTAGGATCAATTGCAACCGAGGTTGCATTTAAGGTTCAGAAAGATGCTTTTGATTTTCTTGATGCACCGGTTCTGCGCGTTGCATGTGCCGATGTACCTTTGCCATACGCACCAACTTTGATTAGCGAGGCACTTCCAAATGCAGAAAAGGTAATTAAAGCAGTAAAGAGCGTTCTTTATAAGGAAGCCTGATAAAAATATTTTATTTAAAAGCATCCTGAATTCGGGATGCTTTTTTTTTGAGTTATTAGAGCGTGATCTGTCTTTTAATACTTTCTTCAAGAGATATCAGAGTCTCTGTTCGCTGTATACCTTTAACCCCCTGAATATCTTCATTCAAAACTTGCCTTAAATGATTGGTATCTCTGCAAATTATCTTTGCAAACATACTGTATGAGCCTGTTGTATAGTGAAGTTCAACCACTTCTTTTATTTTTTTTAGATTTTCTACAGCATCTTTATACTGCGACCCCTTTTCAAGGTAGATCCCTAAAAATGCGCATATATCATATCCAATTCTCTGAGGATCAATTATTAAATGTGACCCCTTGATGATATCCATGTCTTGCATTTTTTTCATTCTCACATGGATAGTTCCGCCAGAAACGATCAGTTTCTTTGCAATTTCTGTGTAAGGAATTGTTGCATCTTCCATCAGTATAGATAAAATCTGAGTGTCTAGATTGTCAAGTTCGAAATTTTGGCTCCGGTTTTCCATTTTGCATTAATGAATTTTTAATAATTGCGCAATATAATTATTGTTTATGTAATAATTAAAATAGTTTATTAAAATATTTGTAAAAATTTAGCTATTAGTTACATTTGTATTAAGCATTTGATAATTAATTGCTTACACACTGTAGGGTGGTGAAATTTGGCAGACACACCTCCTCGTCTCGGTGGCGAAGATTTGGGAAATACTGTAACAGGGAAATAACTGCTTCGTGAAGGTTCGACTCCTTCCCCTACAGCAAACCTTATAAACAGGTTTATAATTGGTTAGTTTAGATAAGCTCCTGCCCATCAGGAGCTTATTTATTT
>CANKAT010000104.1 GCA_947479815.1 Sphingobacteriaceae bacterium | reverse complement strand
TAGAGCACGCGCGACACGCGTGCGCTAGGAATCAAAGAATACTTGGTGGGAAATACTGGGTTCGAACCAGCGACCCCTACCTTGTCGAGGTAGTGCTCTAAACCAGCTGAGCTAATTTCCCTTATCGCAATTCATCATTAATCTCAGCCAATACCGAAGATCCCGGGCATAACTCTTCTTGAAGCAGCGTATTAAGAGGTCTGTCAGAAGAATTTATGGTATGGTGTAGGTTTTCCGTTTCAGTTGCCACAAAAAGCAATCCGGTGAGTATCTCATTCCTGTTTCTGGCATTCTGAAGAGCATTCATGGCACCCATTCGGTCAAAAGGATTACGGTTTGCTGCGAGTTTCTCTAGCCGGATATACGTTCCGTCATGCATCATCACATCCGTACCGGTACCACTTTCATAGCTGGTCAAGATCTCAGTTTTTTCGGGAACTAGATCAGTTTTGCCGGTCGATTCAATATGCTCACGCACATAATCATATGATTTGGTAGAACCGGGGTTATTATTGAAAGTTACGCAAGGAGAAATAACATTAATGAAGGCAAAACCCTGATGACTGATAGCCGCCTTAATCAGCGGAATCAATTGCTCCTTATCTCCAGAAAAGCTCTGCGCCACGAAACTTGCTCCGAGTTCAAGTGCCAATCCGGCAAGGTCAATGGGCTGAAAGGGATTCACAGATCCTGCTTTACTCTTTGAACCTTCATCGGCTGTTGCTGAATCCTGGCCCTTGGTCAATCCATAACAGCCGTTATTCATCACAATGTAAACCATGTTCAGATTACGGCGAATCACGTGTACAAACTGTCCCATTCCAATAGAAGCGGTATCTCCATCGCCCGACACACCAATATAAGTGAGATCGCGGTTGGCCATATTTGCACCAGTTGCAACAGAAGGCATTCTTCCATGCACCGAGTTAAAACCATGCGAGTTACCCAGAAAATAGGTTGGCGTTTTAGATGAACAGCCGATACCTGATAATTTAGCAATCCTGTGCGGAGGTATGGAAAGCTCAAAACAAGCTTCTATGATACTTGCACTAATAGAATCATGTCCGCATCCAGCACATAATGTTGATAGAGAGCCTTCGTATTCCTTAGTAGTGTATCCTAGGTCATTCTTTGGCAAATCTGGATGACGGAATTTTGGACGTATATAGGTCATATTTTAGCTACTGTTTTAATTAATGTCTGGAAATAACGTTTTATTGATCCTAGTTGAAATGAACTGAGCGGTGATTGGCATACCGTCAAAATTCAGAACCGAAATCATTTTTTGAGGATTTACATTCAGCTCGTTGATCAGCAGGCTGCGCATCTGAGCATCTCTATTTTGTTCAATAATGAATATCATCTCATGCGAATGGATAAAATCTTCAACCGTTTTATTGAATGGGAAGGATCTCAATCTGATGGCATCGAAAACTGTTCCAGAGACCTCCATATCATCCATGGCCTCTTCAGCAGAATAGGTAGATGTTCCAAAAAAGATCAATCCGTAAGGACTCTTATTTTCTTGCTGATACAAAACGGGCGCTGGAACGATATTTTTTGCAGTATCCCATTTCTTTAAAAGCCTGTCCATATTTCGGGCATATACGCTTCCATCCTCGGTATAAGCTGCATATTCATCTCTGGAAGTTCCTCGGGTAAAGAATGAGCCTTTTGTTGGATGCGTTCCCGGGATAGTACGGTAAGTAATTCCATCGTCATCCACATCCAGGTATCGGCCAAATCGAGGCAATTCCTCTAATTGCTGGGCATCCAAAACCTTACCTCTGTTATATGGTTTGCTATCATCCCACACAAATGGCTCAGACATATGGTCATTCATTCCCAGGTCTAGGTCGGTCATTAGGATGATGGGAGTTTGTAATAATTCACAAAGGTCAAACGATTCGGCAGTCATTTCAAAACATTCCTTTGGCGTAGAAGGGAAAATCAAAACCTGTTTGGTATCGCCATGTGATGCATAAGCGGCCAGCAAAATATCAGATTGCTGGGTACGTGTCGGCATCCCTGTTGACGGGCCAGTACGCTGCACATCGATCAATACGGTTGGTATTTCCGCAAAATAAGCCAGTCCCAAAAACTCATTCATCAAAGACAATCCAGGCCCGCTGGTTGCGGTAAATGAACGCGCACCATTCCAGTTAGCGCCAATCACCATACCGATTGCGGCCAGTTCATCTTCTGCCTGTACAATGGCAAAGTTCTTTTTACCTGTTTCTGGATCGATTCTTAATTTCTTAGCATAGGTCTCAAATCCTTCTACAACTGAGGTTGATGGGGTGATCGGATACCAGGCTACAACAGTTGCACCTCCATAAACGGCTCCTAATCCGCAGGCTGAATTACCATCTACCAATATCTTATTCCCAACCAGGTCGCGTCTTTCGAGCCTGATTTCAAGAGGAAAGGAAAAATTATCATGTATGTATTCAACTCCGAGTTTAAGAGCTTTAATGTTTAATGAGATTAACTTTTCTTTACCCTCGAACTGTTCTGCCAGCAATTGCTCCAATACCTCAAATTCAATATCAAGCAATGCCGCTAAAGCACCCACATAAATAATGTTTTTGAATAACTGACGCTGTCGCGGATCGGTAAATTCGCGAAGGCACATTTCCATCAATGGCATCCCGATATACGTTACATCGTTTCGGATCAATTCCGGATGTAGCGCCTTGGTACTGTCATAAATGAAGTATCCTCCGCTCCGTACTGAGCGAACATCATCAGACATACTCTGCGGATTCACACAAACCATGATATCTACCCCTTCACGGCGGCCCAGATAGCCTTTCTCGCTAACCCGGACATCATACCAAGTAGGTAGGCCCTGAATATTAGAAGGGAAAATATTCTTAGGAGTTACGGGAATACCCATCCTGAAAATAGCTTTAGCAAACAGATAGTTTGCACTTGCAGAACCCGTACCATTTACGTTTGCAAAACGTATGACAAAATTGTTGACTTTAGAATTAGGCATTTAGTGGCATGCTTTGGTAACTTTGTACAAATATTGCTGCATATCCCATGCAGAAGTAGGGCAACGCTCAGCACAAAGGCCGCAATGCAGGCAAACGTCTTCATCCTTCACCATTACTCTTTTGGTGGGAAGGGTATCAGATACGTATAGGTCTTGAGTAATATTAAATGCAGGAGCTTTCAAACGGGATCTAAGATCCTCTTCTTCTCCATTGAGGGTGAAAGTGATACAAGAAGTAGGACAAATATCCACGCAGGCATCACATTCAATACATTTATCCTTTTCGAATATGGTTTGAACATCACAGTTCAAGCAGCGATGGGCTTCTTTTACTGCTGTAGCAATGTCAAAACCAAGCTCCACTTCAAGCTTACGATCAGACAGAGCCGCTTTTTTCTCAGCAAGTGGCACTATAAAACGCTGGTCGTTCACTACATCATTATCATAACTCCATTCATGGATACCCATTTTCTTGCTAACCAAATTGGTGAATGGTGCAGGGCGTTCTGTGAGGGCAGTGCCTTGGCAATATAGATCAATAGAAATTGCCGCTTGATGCCCATGGGCAACTGCGGTAATCACATTTTTAGGGCCAAAGGCAGAATCTCCGCCAAAAAAAACTTTTTGGTTAGATGATTGATGTGTGGCACGATCAACAAAAGGCATTCCCCATTCATCAAAGTTTACACCCGTTTCTTTTTCTATCCATGGGAAACTATTTTGCTGTCCGATAGCTACCAGCACATCATCTGCTTCTATAAACACATCAGGTTC
Organism: Sphingobacteriaceae bacterium; assembly: GCA_947479815.1. Taxonomy (GTDB): domain Bacteria; phylum Bacteroidota; class Bacteroidia; order Sphingobacteriales; family Sphingobacteriaceae; genus Daejeonella. The sequence continues at coordinate 4,116 of CANKAT010000104.1, read as the reverse complement.
ACCAGCCGGAACAAGCTTGCGCTTTCCGCTATCATCGTATTCAACCATCACCTTTTCGAAAAACATCCCTTTAAGGCTGCCGTCCTTCACCACGAATGATTTGGGCACGTGATTCTCTAGAATAGGAATATCTTCATGCATGGCATCCTCAATTTCCCATGGAGAAGCTTTCATCTCAGCGAATGGACTACGAACCACTACTTTTACCTGCTCACCACCCAAACGACGTGAAGTACGACAGCAGTCCATGGCGGTATTACCACCACCCAGAACAATCACCTTTTTACCGATTTTATGGGTATGCTCAAAAGCAACACTGGCAAGCCATTCAATTCCGATATGTACATTTTTACCAGCCTCTTCTCGTCCCGGAAGATCAAGGTTCCGACCGCGAGGCGCACCAGTGCCTACAAAAACTGCATCGTATCCCTTCTCGAGGATTTCATTTAAGCTTGAAACATAGGTTTTGAAATGGGTATGAATGCCCATATCCAGGATATAGCCCACTTCTTCATTCAACACTTCGGTGGGTAAACGGAACGAGGGAATTTGACTACGCATCATTCCACCGCCTGCATCATGCTCATCATACAAATGAATTTCATAACCAAGTGGAGCAAGATCACGCGCAACCGTTAAGGATGCTGGTCCTGCACCAATCAAAGCCACCCGTTTTCCATTCATTTGAGAAGGAATTGCAGGCATATAGGCCTTTACATCATCCTTATTATCAGCAGCTACACGTTTCAATCGACAAATAGCGACAGGCTCTTCTTCGATTCTTCCACGCCGGCATGCCGGTTCGCAGGGACGATCACAGGTGCGACCAAGTATTCCGGGGAACACATTGGATTCCCAATTGACCATGTAAGCTTCTGTATATTTGCCTGCTGCAATCAGCCTGATGTATTCAGGTACCGGTGTATGTGCGGGGCAAGCATACTGACAATCCACAACTTTGTGGAAGTATTCCGGATTTGAGGTATCTGTTGGTTTCAAAAATTATACAGCCGTTAAATGAAAATATTCTTAAATAAACAATATACAGTTCATTGAAATTTTATAGATCTCAATGTATTTTACTTTATGAATTCAATTTTCGGATCTGCCAATAAGCCGCAGATACATTTTGTGCATGTACTATTTTCTAAAAAATTTAATTTTCAGAAACGCAATTCTAACATTTAAGTGTTATTTCTATTTTGTAATCCTTTTATGACTACAATTTAAAAAGACAATTTGACTTATAGAAATAATAATTATGGAATATATGGAATAAATTTCAGCTTGTGAAAAATGAAGTAAAACGCATAGTATATTTTTAGGTAAAATCACTGCTAGCGCTCGCGTGTCGCGTGTGCTTAATCAACCACTCTCCTGAAAAAATCTAGAAGTAAATCCTGCATTTTATCCAGTATTAATTTTATCTTCAATGCTTGGCACGCGCGTGTTGCGCGTGCTTTATTTACCTACCTCATGATCAGAAAAATAAAAATCCTGTTAATCGCACTGATGGTATTCACACTGAGTCAATCTAGCACTCCAATTAAAACAGCAACACCTGCAGGACCAAATATCATTCTGATCTTTATGGACGACATGGGTTATGGCGATCTTTCTTGCTATGGTTCACTCGATATAAACACTCCCAATATTGACCGATTAGCATCCGAAGGCATTCGTTTTACCAACTTCCTTTCGGCACAAGCTGTTTGCAGTGCTTCTCGTGCAGCAATTCTTACAGGATGCTATCCAAACCGCCTGGGCATCTCAGGTGCACTATTCCCAGCTTCACCCATTGGTTTAGCCCAAGAGGAAATGACCATTGCCGATCTGCTAAAGCAAAATAATTATGCTACAGGTATATTCGGAAAATGGCATCTTGGCGACGCCCCAGAGTTTTTGCCACTCAATCATGGATTTGATGAATACCTCGGCATTCCTTATTCTAATGATATGTGGCCGGTTAATTATGATGGTACTCCAGCACAAACTGGGACTACTAAATACCGCTTTCCCCCTCTTCCATTAATCCGGAATTCTACGCCTCTTGACACCATTAGCACGCTCCAAGATCAAGCTTTACTGACAAGCAGGCTCACAGATGAAGCCATCAGTTTTATTCATCGCAACAAAAAGAAATCCTTCTTCGCTTATATTCCACATCCCATGCCGCATGTTCCGATCAATGCAAGCGCAGCTTTCAGAGGAAAAAGCAAACAGGGATTGTATGGAGATGTGATTCAGGAGGTTGACCATAATGTTGGAAGGATTATGGAGGCGCTAAAAAAAGAAGGTCTCGAAAAAAACACGATGGTGATTTTTACCAGTGATAATGGCCCTTGGTTAAATTTCGGAAACCATGCAGGAAATACTGCAGGTTTAAGAGAAGGAAAAGGTACTTCATTTGAAGGGGGACAACGGGTTCCATGTATCATTAGGTGGAGTGGCAAAATACCCGGCGGCTTAGTATCCAACCAGTTAGCATCAACCATTGATCTTTTGCCCACCATCGCTAAACTAGCAGGAGCGCCACTTTCTGACAAAAAAATTGATGGGATTGACCTTGGAGAAATTTTAAAAGGCAACCTCCTAGCAAGTCCAAGGAAGAATTTTTTATATTATTACCGCAAAAACTCGCTTGAAGCTATTCGTCGTGATAACTGGAAACTTGTTTTTCAGCATCCATCCCGATCGTATCTGGATCAGGCACCGGGTGTTGATGGATTTCCCGGAGCATCTCCCGAGAATGTAATGATGAATGAAGCACTTTACGACCTTCGCAGAGATCCGGGTGAGCGCTATGATGTACAGGCCTATTTTCCGGAGATAGTAAAAGAACTAAAGGCTCTTGCTGAACTGGCAAGAGAAGATTTGGGAGATGACCTTCAAAAAAGAGAAGGTGCGAATAATCGCCAGCCCGGAAAATTAAAGAATAATCGAGGATGAAATTGCCTGTGAAATCAGAGGTAAAAAATTAGTAGAACAATCAATAACCTTATTTCCACCAAAAAAATTAGTGCCAGGGCACGATTTGTTATTCTTGCTGCCCTCATTCCTTTGCCCTGTGCTTAGGTCGAACCAATGATGATAAACAATGCTTTGACTATCTACAGGTATAGTGAAACGCCGGCATAAAATAGCGGTCATTTGAATTATAGTAGAACGTTGCTCGGCAGTCATGTCATCCTCACCTATATCAAAATTACCCAGATGCTCCAAACATATACTATTGGCATTTTGTCCTTTAATACAGACTGGCACCTGCTCCAAAGACCTACCACTCAAAATAGTGCCATCCGGAAAAGTAGAAAAATGCTGGCCGATATCAGACCATCCATTTTGACTGATATGGTAGTTTTTCATACCCTGCTGTAGCTCAAAATGGTTTGAACCATTAAATTGAGCATAAGAAGGACTAAATGTATGATGCTGCTGAATAAGCAAAACAGTACGGGCTAGCTGAAGTGAATTTAGCCATTCTTCAAATTCAATAATATTCCATTTAACTAAGCCAAATTTCTTTGTCATAGTAAATATTTTTAGTGTTCAGATTCAGATCAATAGTTCTTTACCGACTCCAATTTGGCCATCAATTTTTTCAACATTTCAGGATTCTCTTCAGCAAGGTTTTTCAGTTCGCCGCCATCGTTTTTCAAATTATATAGCTGAGGTTTCATATTATTCCCTAATTCAATATTAACTTGAGGGTTAATGGCTGGCCCAGGGCCAGGAGAAATATATTTCCAGTTGCCTTGAATAATTCCAAGCGTACTGTTTACCGCCTGCTGAATAACAAATTCGCGATTGATTTTGCCGCCGAGTAAAGTACTCAGACTGTTACGACTATCCTGAGCATTGATCTTTCTTCCAGCCAATGCCGCCAGAGATGCATAAATATCAATTTGACTGAAAAGAGCGTTAGAAACCGTACCTGACTTAATTTTTGCAGGCCAGCTAACCAGCATTGGGATCTTTGTACCACCGTCAAAAGCACTGTATTTCCCACCTCTTAATATTCCGGATGGAGTATGTCCGTTCAATAATTCAACGGCTCTATCTTCATACCCATCATCTACCACCGCACCATTATCACTGGTAAAAATAAGGAGAGTA
>CANKAT010000103.1 GCA_947479815.1 Sphingobacteriaceae bacterium | reverse complement strand
AGTAATAAGTTCTGGATTCGCTTTTGGCAATGCCCGCATAACCACTTTATGTCTACTATATTTTGGATCGTAATTCTCAACAAGCTGAAAATTCTGAATACTTTGTTGTGAAAAACTTATAGGTTTCTTGGATTTAAATGCCAAACCAGTTGTTCCACTAAATTTTATAAATTCAGGCTCATCAAATAACTCAATACCAGAATTATCAATAATTGCCGGGTTATTAAGTGATTGTAAATCATCGCTCATCAATACATATCTCCAAAATGTTTCTTTCGCTTTAAAATTTAAAGAGTAACTAAAAGGAAGATCTGGAGCAATTCTAATGTCAAGAATTGCAAAAGGCTTCACAAAATAAGTTTCATCGATCTCCACAATTGATTTAAGATCCATTTCTGAAACAAAATCACCCTTATGCATCATAGGTTTCAGATCGAAATCATTCTCTGCCTTATTAAAAAAATGAAATACCTTATTTCTAATATCAGCCCCCTCATCAATTGAAGTGTAGTTATAAAAATTGTTATCTGTAAGTGATAAATTAAATCTGCATTCGAGAACATTAGAAATAAGATCTACCCTACTCCTTAAACTACCATTAAAGTTAGTATCGTATAAAATACGAAAGCCACCACGGTATGCCTTTAATAGCAAACCATTATTCAAAAACAATAACTGAGTTGATGAGGAAGGCATAAAAGTCAAACTCTCAAAAACATTGTTTAAAAAATAAGTATGGTTAAACGAAACATTTAACAATACTTCATAGGCGTATTTCATTTTTATGAATTATCAATAGTGTTATCGCTCTCTACATCAGAAACTAATGGCCTGATTTCTCTAATAATATTATTATTATAGGTTAACATTCTTATTTTATATATAACTGATGGCATATATTTTGCTCCTAAACATCCCCAGACATTGTTTAATTGCTCGGGACTTATACTAGCCATTTCAAATATTAATTTATCTATCTCCGGATCTAAACGGGGTGTATTAACCCTATTAAAAGCGCTTTTTTGCTGAAAAAAAGCGATAATGAAGGAGATGAACCTTAATGATTCCGGATAATTTCCATTACTGAAATACGCCGAAAACAACACATGAAGGTTAACTGTTAATACCGGTGACTTATTTATACCGAGTGAAGCAACTGAAAAAGAAGAATTATTCCTTCCTACGGTTTCTTTTTCGATATTAATAAGAGTTAGGAGGATTTTGTTTTCACCTTGGATGGCAATGGAACCATCCTGATTTACAATGGCAGATAAGATGACCTTATCTTCTGAAACTTTAAGTCTGATTCTGAAATGCTCATTGATTTCATCAACCAGACATGACAATGCCTCGTAAATCATTTTATAAAATATCCTAAACCAACACCAGATTAATTCCAACTCATTTTACGAACATCAGTATAAAATGATTAATTTTATATTGAATAAACGTAAAAATATATTTTTTGTAACATTAAGAAAATTATTTCATTTTTTAAAAAAAAATATTTTTTTATTTATGTTTACCTGAATCCTTCGAAGATTAAAAATGTTTAGATCCCTTATTTGTGTTATATATCTTATTTTATTATCGATAACATCCTCATTAGCAGGAATTAAAAACGATAAAAAACATTTTTATCACATAGAATACCGTACAATTCAAGATAGCACCAAGGCCGTAAAATTAAAATCAAATCCGTTAAAACTTTTATTAGAAGCATTAAAATTCAAGAAAAATGCAATTACCAAGGAACAACAAAGAGTTAAAGTTCTTATTGAAAAAATAATCAAAAATGACACTTTGCTTGTTACAGTAAAACATCTAGATGAATTTAAAAAAGAACTTGCTGAATCAAACAAAGAACAATTTCAAACTTTACTTGATTTAATAAAAGAACTCCAAATTTCTGATAAGAAGACTCCATCTGATGAGCCTGAATCCAAATCTTTAGATAACAAACCTTTTAGATTAACAAAAGAACCTGATCCAAATGATAAATACATCAATGATTTGGTAGACAAGCTGATACCAATATTAACAAATACAAAAGAAGAGCAGGAAAAGAAAAATTCGAGACAGGAACAGTTAAAATTAATAAGAGAAGTTTATGCAAATAAAAATTCATTTATTGACACTATAAATGATAGCACAGCGATAAGATATAGACTTAAGCTTGGGCATAGAGCTGATGTACTTGGTATTTATCCACATGAAACAAAGAATACTATAAATAAATATAATTTAAGCACTCTTAGTACTTTAATTTATGATTACTATGAATTAGATCCTTCCACTGGCTTAGCAAAAAATTTTAATCGATGGAGTGATTCTGATATCATAAATAATGTTAAAGATGTTGGAGCAAAAGTAATTTTAACAGTTACTAATAAAAATTCACTTGAAACTGCTAAGTTTTTAACAAATAAAAAAGCTACAATAAACCTTATTAATAACACCTTAAACCTTCTGGAGCAAAGAGATGCAGAGGGTATAAATATTGATCTAAAAGGATTAAATAAAAAACTTCGTCCTTATTTTGTAGAGTTTATTACTCTATTGTCTAATACTTATCGATTAAAGAATAAACAATATGAGGTTATGATAACCTTACCTGTTTATGATGAAAATAATGCTTTCGACATTCCGGCATTAGATGCACTAACAGATAGATTCATAATTGATTTTAGTCAAAAGCCGACAAATTATCCAGGGCCTATTGCTCCACTAATTGACGAAAGCGATTACAATATTCAATCAAGCGTTTCCAGGTATCTCAATATAGGTATAGCTCCATACAAGTTCATTGTAGGATTAACCTATTATGGTGCTGAATTTGAGCGTAATTTGCGAACTGGTGTAGAAAGCTTTAAAAATTATATCCCATACCAACAAATTCGCTTAAATCATCAATACGCACCTGTAAAGTATAATAAGGAACAGGCATTTGCCTCAATAGAAATAAGAGATGATGAAGGTAATCTTACTGGTCATATTTTTTATGACAATGAATATTCCCTAGAACAGAAATATGACTTTATAATTCAAAATGGACTTGGTGGTGTTGCAATAAGAGATTTAGTAGCAGATGAAGGATATGGAGAATTATGGGATTTATTAGCAAGCAAATTTATTCGTATTGACACTGTTTCAAAAGAAATGATATCCCTAAAACCCAGTTTAGCTCAAGATCAATCTATCTGGGAATATATAAAAACTAATTCCATATCCTATTATAAAGCACTTCAATTTCCTTGTGATGCAAAATATGATCATCCAGATCAACTTTTATTGAGAATAATAAATATAATACTCGGCTTTCTTTCTATTTCAATTATAGTTATTCTGATTTACCAAATCAAAGCAAAAGGAGAAAAATGGAGATGGAAAAAGCTTTTAATTAAATTTCTTATTGTTTTAATCAATCTATGTATTATTACAATTTTCATGTGGCTATACATTGATAGTAGATTTAAGTGGTTCGGAGCGGGTGAGAATTGTATTAGTATGCCATTTATAATATTATTGTTAATTATTTTTACTGGAATAATTTTCGGTTCAATAATTATGCGACTGTTGATTTTTCCAGCCATTCAGCATGATGAAAAACCTTAATTAGATTGTTTTTTTTTTACATAGTTATTAGTAAAGTTTAAAATTGAAACTATCTCGTTAAAAAAGATTACTAATAAAAAACAACTAAATTTTATCTAGTTATTAGATGCATAACTTTTGTGTTATCTTTTTTACTTTATCTCAATAGATACCTAAAAATGTAGTTGTTATTTGAATCAACACTTAATAAATAGCATCACTTTTTCATTATATAAGCAAATAGATCTCTGACCTCCTGATCATTTAAACGGTTTAGTATCCGTTCAGGCATAATGGATTCTGGTAATGCTTTCATTTCCTTGATCTGGCTTACAGAAAGTATAATCTCTTTACCTGCCTGCGTTTGAATGGTATGGGTATCTCCATTGCTAGCTGAAAGCTTCCCTTCTATGGTTCGCCCATCCTTTGTAACAAAGCGATGAAGCCCATAACCTTCTCTGATATCTGCGTTTGGATCAACTACGTTGAGCAAAAAGTAGTTCAGATTACTTCGTTCATAGCCTGTGAGATCAGGACCAATATTCCCGCCTTCATTAAACAACCGATGGCAGTAGCCACAATTAGCTAAATAAAGTATTCTTCCCTTATTGATATCGCCAGAGCCAGATTTTATAAGTTTCGAGTATTTAGCAATAGCTTGATTCTTTTCAGAAGATGTTGCCAGTTTAACATTTGGCCAATACCTATCTGCATAAGTACTGATTTTAGGATTATTGAGTTGCTTTAACCTGCGAGCAACCTGATCGGGTACATCGTCCTTACTGATCCGTTTGGTCTCTGAAATTGCAATGAATAATTCATTTGCCCAGCTTGTTCTGCTGGCAAAGAGATCTAATGCAGCATTCCGAACACCGGAATCTCCTCTAAACTGCGGATATGCTTTAACAATCCGTAAACCAATTTCATCAACATCATAACGCTGCAGGGCTAGTAAAGAGGCCTCTTTCATCGCAGCGGTAGACTTACTATTTTCAATAATACTTAATAAAATAGGAACAGACTCCGGTTGATTCGTTTGACCAAAAATCACGATATAGGATAAACGATGGTCAAAATCTGCATTCTCATCAGCGATGACAGTCAGTGCTTTTTTAACTGCACTCCTATTTCCCTGACGGATAGCAAGTGCCAGGGGTGCACCAAATAGTTCAGACTGATAGGGTTGAATTGCCTTGGTTAGCTCCACCGATAATCCAATCGCATCTCGGCCCCTAAGGCCTTCACGTAATCCGCTCATGAGTATTTTAGCATCTGTTTTTGATGGGGCCAGACTAATCAATCTTGAAGCAGCTTTAAAATTTGCATCTCCTCCTGATAGGATGTAACGTTGCATTAATCGTTTTAATAGTACATCTTGAACGAGCTTTTTCGACCATATTCTCTTGTCCGCAAAAACGTTAATTAAAGCCTCTCGATCTGTTTCGGATTTAGCTTCTATGGCCCACCAGATTAGCAGTGGAATATCCGGGTCATTTGAATCATCATGATTGATAATCAGATTTTTAAGTATTGGAATAGCAAATGAGCCGGATAATCTTTTTGAAGTAGCTGCCAATTGACTTCTAACCATCACATTAGTTTCACTAGCTGCAAGTGCCGCCAACTTAGCAGCTATTGCTGAAGAAACTTTTCTTTGGTCTCCAATTAAACGAACCGACCATTCTCTCACATATGGATCTTGATGACTCATAGCAATAGTAGCAAAATCATCACTGAAACCTCCGCTTACATTTATTGCCCAAAGCGTTTCTAATGCAAGATCTGGATTGCCAGTTTTAAAAATTTCAATTAATCTAGGTACAATAGACTTATCATTTCGATTAGCAAACTGAAGTAAAGCTTGTTGACGAAACCATTTATTTTTATTCTCAAGTTGTTTAATGAGTTGAAAGTTGCTGAGTTTACTAAGATCAAATTTTGCATACGCTGCTTTAGAACCTTTAGCACGCAACCTATAGATTCTCCCTGAGCTTTTATGCCAAGTATCTCGGGGATCAACATGTGAAAGACGACTATCATACCAATCGGCAATATAAACTGCGCCATCTGGTCCGGCTTTAATATTCACAGGTCTGAACCAATGATCATTTGTTTCAACAATCTTTCTTTCGTCGATATTTTTAAATGTAGAACCTTTTGATTCAAAGCGACTCAGCTGTACATAATTCAATAATGGATTGATAGAGATCATTTTACCTTGATAGGCTACTGGTAATTTGCCGCCTTCATACCTGATTAGGGAATGTGTAAATCGAATTTTTTCGCCAATGAGTTCCATATTATCAAGATTCCCAAAGGTATAGGGGTTTGTGTATGGGCCATGCTTGCCCAAACTTCTTGGATAATATCCACCTTGCTTATAATAGGGCCCCCTATCTGAACCATTATTACCTGAATATAACTTTCCTTTACTATCAAATTCTACGTTAAATGTATTACCCCCACCTTCAGCAAAAACTTCAAAAACTTTGGTATCTATATTATATCGCCAAATCACCTGTCCTGAAAAAGAAATATTTTTGGAAACGGCAGAACTGATATTGGCGGTGGTGGTACTTCCTTGAGCGCCATAAAGCCAGCCATCAGGGCCCCAGCGAAGGCTATTGGCCACAGCATGAGTATCTTCAAGGCCAAAGCCACTTAAATGAACAGCGGGTTCTCCATTAGGTATCCCATCCCCTTCTGGATCATCAAATGCAATCAAATAAGGCGGATTCAAAACCCATATTTTTCCTCTGCCGGTTATCACACTCGTTGCAATATTAAGTCCAGATATCGCATCGGTTGATTTATCAAAAGTTCCGTCACCATTAGTATCCTCAAATATGCTGATCTTATCGGCTCCCTTAAGTCCACCTGGAGGAGCTGGAGGCACTTTATCAAAGTGCACTCGTAAAAAATTATCGACACTGGTTACTTTCAAACCCTTAGGATACGGATATTGATGGTATTGCACTACCCATAAACGGCCACGATGATCAAAGCTAAGCTCAACAGGCTGAACAATATCAGGTTCTGATAAGAGCAGATCCATACTTAAGTCATTAGGAATATGGAAATTACTTAGTGCTTTTTGAGGCTGAGTTGGCTGGGTTGAATCGGTAAGTGCACCAAGGCCCTTAAAGGCATTCATATAGCGTGCCACATCATCATTGGCAGAAACATCTTCAATCTTAGGAGCTTGAGGTTCCTGATTGTTGTTGCAAGCTTGCATACTCGTAAATAGCATACAAATTGAATAAAGCAGATATTTGTTCAGGCTCATACAATTCTATAATTTATAGTTTAGAGATCTATTATTTCGAAGATAAACTCTGCTTTTTAAAAAAAACCTTTCACTAATTATCAAACGGCCAATTAAAAGCTCGCTAAATCAATTCAAGATTTTTAACTGTGTTAATCTCCATTCAAAAGTTAAAATACTCAATTTGAGTCATTAGTAGAAACTCAATTTAATTAAATTGCATGAATAGTTGAATAACCTAATCAAGAATAAAGCTAAATGCTATAGTGATTATTCATCCAATAGGCTCTAGATGATTTATTAGATAAATATTGATAGCCAATATATGGTATAGAAAAAGTATTAAAACCTGAATTTTGAATGAATTAAGAGTATCTAGTTTCCTATATAAAGCAATAGTTGATAAAAATATTGAACCCAAAAAAATGAAATCAAAATACAATGGTATTAGGATTCAGAATTTAAATACATAAAATCTTAATTGATCAATATCTCATCAACCAAAAGTATTCCAAACTTTCCCTTAGACGGATGCCATTCCGGAAGCTTCTTAAGCGGTTTAGCTATGATTTTTATATAGGATACCGATTGAGGCTTAAATGTGATATAAATACTCTTAATTTCCTGCACACTAGTTTTGGAAGGCATAAGTGGATTCATAGTACCGATTAGCTTCAAATTATCCTTATCAGTTCCACCGTAAACCTGAATGCTTGTTGGAGGGAAAGAAAATCCATAGGGAAAACGATTATCAAATCCATTGGGAGATATTAAGGTGTTTAAGGCTACATTTTGAATTTTTCTAACTGCATTAAATTCTAATAAAACCTCTAAATTATTATCTTGATATCCTAACCAGTTAGGATTGTTTGTATCAAAATCACCTAGTTGTCCATCTATCAATGAATTTGCACCCATCGCTTTATGGTATTGTTCAGATTCAAACATTAATTTGATTCGATCCGGTTTGATCGCTGTTCTTAAAAACCCAAAAGTGCTTACTCCACTACTAATCCATCCTTTTTTATATGCTTTAGCCTTAATTGTAGAATTTGATTTAATAATTAAATTATTATTGAACACAGGAGATGTTAAACTATCTGGCTCTGTTCCATCTAAGGTATATCTGATACTAACATCCTGTCTGGGGTGAGATAGTTCAACTTTACTTTGATCTTTAAAGACTCTAGAACTATTATTTAACAATGGTTGTGTAAGTTGAATTGGAGAATTT
>CANKAT010000102.1 GCA_947479815.1 Sphingobacteriaceae bacterium | reverse complement strand
TATCTGCTTCAGTCAGATTTTTGAATGCTGGCATCATTCTTCTTCCTGAAGTGATTAGGTTTTTGAAATCGGCCTCTTTATATCGTTTATTAAGTTCAAGCAAAGCGGGGAAGTTACCAGAACCTTTTAAATCAGCACCATGACAGCCTTGGCAATTTTGAGAGTACAAAAATTTTCCAGCTTCAAGATTTACCTTAGCTGTATTTTCGACTTTTTTCAACCGGTTATCTTGTATGGTAACGATCCAGGGTAATTCGTTTGCATTGATATATAAGATGCCACTTTCCGGATCAACTGACGGACCACCCCATTCACCACCTCCTGTAAGTCCTGGGAATACCAATGTGCCTTGTATACTCGGTGGTATAAACATTTTGCCGCCTTTAAAGCTATAAAAACGTTCTTTTAGTTCCTGATAAGATGAGTCTGGAATATTTTTATTAAGATCTGCTTCTGTTAAACTTTGCCTAGCAAATGCAGGTATCACTGTTGGAATAGGCTGAGTGGGTGAGGGTTGCTCACCTTCCAGCTCTGAAGTGGCAGTTACGGGAGTTTCAACAATAGGATATATTGGTTTACCCGTTACGCGGTCGAGCAGGTAAATAAAGCCCTGCTTGCTGGTTTGCACCAGTGCATCTATTTTTTTACCATCCTTTTTAACGGTTAATAGTGCAGGTGCATTGGGGAAATCCCAATCCCAAATATCATGATGTATTGCCTGAAAATGCCAAATATATTTACCAGTAGCTGCATCTAGGGCAAGGATACTGTTTCCAAAAAGATTATCGCCTCTTCGTCTGCCACCATAGTAATCTGCATTGGCAGTACCTGTTGATGCATATAAAATTCCTCTTTTTTCATCCATACTGAATCCACCCCAGGCATTTGCACTTCCTACGAATTTGTATGCTTCGGGGTCTTCCCATGTATCATAACCTAATTCACCCGGTGCCGGTATTGTTTTGAACATCCATTTTAGTTTTCCGGTATGCACATCGTAGGCTCTGATATGGCCGGGAGCTGATTCTTCCAATTCTGAAAGGCTGCTTCCCATAATAATCAAGTCTTTGTAGATCATCCCTGCCGAAGTGGCCGTTACCCTTAGGTTACTGATATCTCGATGAGTTTCCAGATTATCATACAGGGAAATTCGACCTCCTTTGCCAAAGGTTGGTACAGGTTTTCCTGTAGCACTGTTGATGCAAAATAGTGATGATCCTGCCGTATAAAAAATCAGATTTTCATTGTTCTTGCCTTTATGAATGGCTATGCCGCGACATACATTAATACCGTAACTTTGTCTGCCAGCATTTTCTGCCAGGATGGTTGGCATTGGATCGAATATCCACTTTTCTTTTCCGGTAGCTGCATCTGCAGCAAAGAGTTTCAATTGAGGAGATGTACCGTAAAGTACACCATTAATAATCAGAGGATTAGTTTGTATCTGACTAGATTTTTCAGCGTCTTTAGTATGGTATGTCCAGGCAATTTTTAAATCCTTGACATTATTCGTGTCAATTTGTTGAAGCGGAGAATAACTTTGACGTTCTTTCCCTCCGGCGTAAACATCCCATTCTTTATTTTTCAAATCATTCTGGCAAGATGTAAACATGCCTGAAAGTATTAAAGAGCAGATTGTGAAATAAATCAGACCTCGTATTTTTGTAGAAAAAGCAGACATAGTTTGTAGAAGATTAATATTGATGGTTAAATAGAATAAAATTTAATGGCATTATCATGGAACATTTTCTTTTGTTCTTTGTAAGGCCTATTTTTTACAATCTCTTTTAGAATATTGACCCATTCTTCAAGTTTGTTACTTTTAAGGCACCAAGGCCAGTCGCTTGCGAACATAACCCGGTCTGGACCAAAAATATCCAGACAATGGTTGATTCCCGGAGCCAATGTTTTGGCAGTTTTAGGATAGCCAGATGAAGTAGAAATGATACCTGAAATTTTACAAACCACATTTTTATTTTCGGCCACAGTTTTCATGGCGGCGATCCATTCATTGGCATCATGATTCGGTTTGCCACTTATTGAGGATGGATCGAGAAATGCTCTGGGATCTGCATTGCCGCAGTGGTTTACTAGGAATCGTGTACCTGGACAGCTCTTAATCAGATGTGCAATGGCAGGTAGCCAGGCTGGTGAAATGGTAAAGTCGAGGCTCATATTAAGCTTGCCCAGTAATTCTATATTTTTGATTAACTGTGGATCTTCCATATCTGCTATTGAGCGGAAACCGTATCTAATGCCTTTGATATAGGGTGAATCTTTAAACTGTGAGATATAGCTTTCAAACTCCGGGCTTTTCAAATCGCCACTAATTACAGCACCTCTTGTTGGGTTTGACCTGTCTTTACACATTTCAATTGCATAAAGTGCCTCCTCTTGGCGTCTGGCAGCAGGTACGCCCACTTCCATATACACCGCTTTAACCATATTGACATTGCGAGTGGCTTCAAAATAAGCCTTCATGTCATAATTTCCGGGTACTGGTGGTGATGTCCAGCCTTTGCCGAATCGAACCAGATCGGCAAGGTGCTGATGAGTATCTATAAGAGGTATTTTTTTAAATGAATTTGCTGCGTATAAAACTGAGCTTCCTTTGATTGAAGCAATGGCCAGAACAGAAGCTGTAGCCAGAAATTTTTTTCTATTCATTGAAAGGATGATAGAGTGCTTTTTTTATTTTTTTAAGATACAATAAAAATTATCAAACTACCAAGTTCTCTCTTTCAAATAGTACAATTCCATCCCTTTGTTTAGGAATTAATGTGTAAAATTTATAAACTCATATCCTTTTGGAGGCCATGGACCTAAGCTCTGTCCAACCGGACCAGGATTAGTTGGTAGAAAGGGCTCTGTATCTGATGGAGTATATTTTATTTTCAGGAATGGAGTTTCAATAGGCTTGCCTTCAATTTGGGAACGAACAGCCATGTCTGCAACCCCGCTGCATAACAGATTCCTTTCAATGGATGCGGGAGGAATTCCGCTCAATATGAAATTCTCTATGTTGTAGGTCAGGTAGCTGAAATGAGAGTGGCTAAGACTCGCATCAACAACAAATTCGGAAGCAACCTTTTTGCCATCAGCAATAGCGGCATATGCAAAATGTCCATTGTTTCGAATGCCATTGGGCATTTTCTCTATTTTGAATCCGTTCAGCATGAAAAATGATGCTTTGGTTCCATCGATATAGTTCAATATAACTGCAACTGGTTCTTTAACCAACTCACGAAGTGTTCCGGGTAATTTATAGGTGATTGTATCGTATGCAGCATTAAGCAAATCCCATGAAATTCTACCCGAATCTAGTGCATTCCAAACGGCATTTCCCTCAATCGTTTCCAGACTGGAAATTCCAGTTTCTCCTCCTGCTCTACGCTCAATCATAGACTGTAGTAGCTCCATAACATGGATGGCATAGATATCCAGCTTAGCATAGGTAAATGCTACCGCTTCTGTAATTTTTGTACCTATCGGATGTTGTAAAAATGGTTTCCGCCAGGCATATGGGATTGAAGAACCTGCCATCATTGGTACATTCAGTTCTTTGCCTCGGTCATAAATCCATTTACTATCTAACCAGCTGTATGCCAAGTGTTTATCGGAATAAAGCGGTACTGATTTTTTTGAGGCATCAAATACCCTGAAAATTTGTTCCAGAAAATTCATACGTGGGTAAAGCTTCTGACCAAGTCGATTCAAGGGGTAATCTCCATGTTCTCCAATATATATCACGGCATCAACTGCGAGCTGGTCGCCGCCAAGGGTTAATGCCTCTGCGATAGTAGGGTAAACTTTGGCGCCATTCATAGTTGCAATTCGCACTCCAGTATCGTTCGCGCGAATCTGATCAATCCAAACTGAAACTATTTTCAGTTTCGACTTTTTCAATCCATCATCCATAGGATAGCCAAGAAAAATTTTAGTGGCTATCATATCAGCATGCGATTGATTCCAATAGGTATTGGCAATAAATGCAACTGTCTTGACACCTTCCTGAGCAGTTGGGACAGGATCAGAATTTACAGTTGCCGAACTCTCAGGCAGATTAAAACCATAACTTAATCCAGGGGCCAGTGTGAATCCGGTTGCTATCGCGGTTTTTTTTATAAAATCCCTACGTAAGATTTCTCGTTTTAAACTCATTGAATATTAGTTCGTGTAAATATTTTTAGAATCTTATTTCCGTCCCAGACCTACCCTTAGCAAGTTCAATCTACAAATTTTTCAAATTCGTTTTAATAATATCCTAAATTAATCAAGCATATTGCTAGTATTTGGGAATCACTAAAATCGCTACTTTATCGAGTTAATTCAAATTTCTTTGTCTTAATTTCTTTTAAATATTTAAAGTTTTATTTTTTCAGCCAGTTTTCAATAGGATATATTTTTCCATTTTTGATAGTTGTTCTAACTTTCATTGCATCCTGGATTCTTTTCAGGGGGTCACCATCTACAATTACCAAGTCGGCAAGCTTTCCTGGTTCAATGGTGCCCAGATCTTTGGCAACACCTACTGCTTCCGCAGAATGAATTGTTGCTGCCTGCAATGCTTGAAAGGGGCTTAATCCTGCATCGGCAAATACCCAAAGTTCAGAGTGCAGACTCGAACCGAATGGAGCAAATGGAGAATCAGTACCTGCAGTTATTCTGCCACCTTCATCAACAATAAGTTTAATAGTTTTCAACAAGGCTTTGTAATTCTCATCGCCTCTTGGAGTTCTTAAGGAATCTGCCTGCTTAGTTTGTTTATAAAGGCCCTGCAGAAAAGCAGGTTCAAGGAAAGTTCGATTTCTTGGATCATTCAGCAATTCATTATATTCTGCTGCCAATCTGAAATATCCGGTTCTTAGGCATGCAGTTGGCGTGATATTAATACCTGATTTAACAATGAGATTAACCACATCATTATAAGACCTGAAGTTTGCATCTAGCAAAGGTGAATACCCCCGTCGGCTAGTTCCCGAGAGATGCTCAATGGCATCAACATTGTATTTAGTAGATGGGTAAAGCTCATGTGATGACAAGGGTATACCCATTTTGTGTGCAGCCGTGGTCAGTACTTTTTGTATCGAATCAGGCATGCGTACATAGGTCTTAATCAGGTCATATCCCAGTCTTTTTGCTCGATCAAGTTCAAGCCTGATATGGTTAGATTCAGTAACACTATTTGCCAATCCGTATGCAATTCTGCTTCCATCGGTTAATCCACCCGTAAAAAATAACCGGGGTCCCGGACGCACTCCACTTTCCCAGGCTTCCTTTCGCTCCAGCGCATCATAGGGATCAGAACCAGGTTCTCTGACTGTTGTGATGCCGTATGATAACCATATTTTACCTAATTTTTCGCCAACGTTTGAACTTTGATGCGAATGCATTTCAAATAGTCCGGGGATAACTACCTGCCCTGATGCATCAATCACTTTTACATCCGGTCTGTGACTTTGGTGCGATTTAATGTCCTTTATCCGGTTACCTTCAATATAGATATCAACATCATTTAAATAGGCATTGACCATACCATTGAATAATTTTCCGGCATGGATAATATACTTTTCGGTAGGAATAGCACTTTTCCAAGTCAGTTTCAACGGAATTTCCTGAGAAATGCCTGTGGATACATCAATTTTCTTCAATCGGTCTGTAGCGATGTAAACAATACTTTTTGAATTACCAGTCCAGCTCAGGTTATTGGCGAGTTCATTATTTAGTTTTTTCTCCGTGCCTGTAATTTCCCCTTTACTGTTTACTGGAACTGTCCAGAGTGTTCCATCTTTTACAAATGCCATTGTTTTTCCATTAGGAGACCATGAAGGACCATTTTGACTTCTCATGCCCAAGGCCTTACTTGTATCGGGCGACACCATTTTTGTTTCCTTCCCATCCTTTGAAACGAGTAAAAAATAATTAAATCCTTCTCTGAATCTAGTTGAATGAGGTTTTAATGCCATTAATGCTAGGGTTTTACCATCCGGTGACCATGCCGGTTTCCCAGGAACAGCGACTGCTTTATAGATTGTTTTGGTTTTTCCACTTGCCACATCAGTTATTGTTAAAATTCCAGGCCCCCATTTTTTCATATAATGGGCAATATAGAAGGCAATTTGTTTTCCATCAGGCGACCAGGTTGGAAAGAATGTATCGTCAACAATTTCTGTGCTTAAGAGCCTTTTTTTATTGGTAATAATGTTATGAATCCAGATTTGCATAAACCCACCTCGGTCTGAAATATAGGCTAAGGAATTTCCGTCAGGCGACCAGTCTGGATCTAGGTCAACAAAAGAATCATTGGTAAGTTGAATCAGCTTACCATTAATTTCCTGGATGTATAAATTCCCCATGGCTGCGAAGGCAACTCTTTTTCCGTCTTTTGACACTACTGGTCCTGAAATACCTAATGTTTTATGAGGTGAAGCATCATTGAAGTCATACTGCTTTCTATGGTATGTTGTTCTATTTAACTTAAAACTTACGTTGAATGGTATATTCTGAATGCTATTTGTTACTAGACTTCTTTTCTTGATTTTGCCATCACCTGAATAAATCAGCTGTCCATCCTTGGTCCAATTGACCCTGAATGGAAAGAGGTCTTCCTCACCCCTTGAGATCTGCTTCATGGAGCCATTCGATATATCCCCAAGGTATAAATAACTTGTATTTTTATCATCAAATAGCATGGTCTTGCTAGTGAAGGCTACAAATGCTATAGTCTGATCATCCTTACTCCAGGATGGTGCAGCAACCCTTAAATTGGTAGGGACAAGAATTTTTTCTTCCCCATTATTTAGAACATAAACTCCTCCTTCAGCTCTTTGTGAAACAAAGGCAATGCGATTGCCTTTGTTGGAGAATGCCGGGTTTGAATCATTCGCTTGATCATTAGTTAATTGCAGCAGCTTGCCTCCTGATATATTTACTTGCCAGATATCATAATTTCCAGTTCTGTCGGATGAAAAAACAATGGACTTCCCATCCGGCGACCAGTCCGGTTCGCGGTTGTCTGATATTCCTGAGGTTAATTTCCTTAGTTCTGTACCATCCTTGCGGATGGTATAGATATGGTAGTTCCCATCCCGGTAAGAATGAAAAGTAATGTACATACCATCCGGTGACCAGGCAGGTTCCTGACAGTCGCCCATTTCGTCCGTGAGATTTTTTGCGTCTCCACCTCCAACAGGAATCGACCAAATAGTGCCCTGTAGGGATATTGCAATAGTTGAATTGTCGGGCGATAAAGCAATAGCCATATTCGTGCCTTCTGTGACCGAAACTTGGATATCATTGTACTTCCATCCAATAAAGGAGATTACAAGTGTAATTAGGCAGGCTGATAAAAAGTATTTTTTCATTTATTTAAATTAAAGGGCAGCAAATTTTTAAGCAAGAGGTGTAAATTTTGGGCTATCCACCGGCATTTTTTAGGACATCTTGAAGGTTAATGGCTTGGCCATGCCGGCGTTTGCTTTCATCGGCAGCTTCCATAAATGCATGAATTGTAATGGTTTCCTCGAAGCTCACAGGAGAAATGCTGGTTCTAAAAAATTTAAGAATTTCAATGACCAATGGTCTGTGGCCAACATCGTTGAATGATCCTGCAGGTATAATGTCCTTGATTCCGAAGCAAGTGCCACTGTGTGTGGCTTTTCCTTTACGAATTCCTCTGTAAGAACCTAGTTTGTTATTTTTCCATGTACCAACAACAATGTCCATATCTTGAGTACTTGTCCGACTCACAGAAATGCAATCCTTTCCCATGATCGTGAAAAGAATTTCAATGCCGTGAACTCCATACCAGTAAAAATCAGGATGACTTGGTTCAAGTGGCGCTCCGCTGTAGGTATCGGCTCCCATTATTTCTCCAATTTCGCCATTTCTGGCAGCCTGAGCACCTTTCAGATATCGGGTGGGTGATGAAGAGAAGACTGGAACATTATAATGTTTGGATGCCTGAGCGATAGCTAATACATCTTTTAAAGATGCTGCAACTGGCTTATTGATAAATAGGGGCTTTCCTGCTTTCATCACTTGAATGACCTGTTCTAGTCGGGGGTTACCATCAAAGGTCATTAACATAACGACATCGACTTTTTTCAGGAGATCATCAATGGAGTCTACTACTTCAACTCCATTATCCTTCATTTTTTGGATGTAGAATGGGATTTGCTTAATACTGGATTCTATTTTTGTGCTTCCATAAGGATAGGCTGCGGTAACCCTGAATCCCTCGAAAGACGAATCCCAG
>CANKAT010000101.1 GCA_947479815.1 Sphingobacteriaceae bacterium | reverse complement strand
TTAGGGTGATACGATTATTTTTTTGATTATTTTTTTTTAGATTTAGAATATAAACTAAAACTCTAAAACATGTCTGATTTCCTAAACCGCCGTAAATTCCTGCAGGCCACTGCTGTTGCAGGTGCTGCATCATTGTGGTCGCCATCCCTAAGTGCTGAAACTTTATATGAGGCTAATGTCTCACATATTGGTAAATCTAAATGGGATCTTGATTCTCCAGCACTTTGTGTTGACCTTGATAAAATGGAGAAGAATATTAAAGCTGTTCAATCAGCTTTGAAAGGTACAGGTGTAGGGGTTCGCCCTCATGTTAAAACACATAAATGTCCTGCTATTGCAAAAATGCAGATCGCTGCAGGAGCAGTTGGTGTTTGTTCAGCAAAGCTTAGTGAGTCAGAAGTGATGCTGATTAATGGTATTCAGAATGTATTGATGACAGGGGTAAATGTTTCTGCCTCGAAAATCAAGCATGCAATGGAATTGAGAAAAAAATACAAAGGCTTCATTCAGGCTGTTGATAATATGCAAAATGCTAGAGATCTGCAGGATGCAGCAAAGGCTGCCGGTATTGTTGCTGATGTGGTTGTAGATTTGGATGTGATCCAGAGATCTGGTGTGCGAAATGGACAGCCTGCATTGGAACTTGCTCAATTTGTAGATAAAGCTCCTAATCTTAAATTTCATGGAGTACTTGCTTATGATGGTGCAGTACAACATGTTGAAGGTTTCAAACTGCGTAGAGAGCAGGCCTTAAAAACATTTGAGCCCGTAGTGAATAGCTATGAACTAATGAAGAAAGCCGGACTAAATATGGAAATCTTTAGTGGTGGTGGTACT
Organism: Sphingobacteriaceae bacterium; assembly: GCA_947479815.1. Taxonomy (GTDB): domain Bacteria; phylum Bacteroidota; class Bacteroidia; order Sphingobacteriales; family Sphingobacteriaceae; genus Daejeonella. The sequence goes on along the minus strand of CANKAT010000101.1, from coordinate 7,458 downwards.
GGTACTTATGATATAATGCCTGAAGTTCCCGGATTTACTGATGTGCAGGTTGGTAGTTATTTGTTTATGGATCATCAGTATATGGTCATTGGAGGTAAAAATAACGAAAAAGAGTTTGATGATTTTGCTCCTTCTCTAACTGTTATGGCAACTATTATTAATAATAGTAACGAAGGAAAATATGTTACTGATTCAGGATCTAAAGCTTTAACCTTAAATGTTCCTCATGGAAAAATAATCGGTGAGCCTGATTTTGATTATAATGCGGGTTCGGATGAATATGGATCGGTTAAAATTATCAATCCAAACAAAAAATATAATGTTGGAGATAAGTTTGAAGTAATTGTTCCACACTGTGATCCTGTGGTTAACCTGTATGATTTTATGTATGGAATTCGCAATGGAAAGGTTGAAAAGATCCTACCGATTCTTGCACGTGGAAAATCTCAATAGTATTAAGAGTCAACTTTGATTATCGGATTTCCAATAAGTAAAAATCTGATACTAAAAATAGAATTGAATGACTCAATTCTTAAATAAAAAAAGCTCAATGATTTTTCATTGAGCTTTTTTATACACTATACATTTTTTGATGTTGAGTAAGCGTTACCCAATAATTTTTAAAGTTTCTTTATTTCAATATTTCTATACCATACCTCATCTCCATGATCTTGAAGTGCAATCTTACCTGATTTGTAAATAGCAAATCCAGGCATAGTTTTGAACTTGCTTCCGGCAACCATGTTGTTCCACTGGGTATCCCACATCGTAGTTGACACGATGTTTTTACCATTCATTTTGAAATCGAGCTTACCATTGTTTGAAATGATCTCAACCTGATTCCACTCACCTACCGGTTTAACAGGCTCCGAACTGCTAGCAATTAGATCATAAAGATCTCCGGCGCGATGTTTATTAATTTTTCCATCTGCATGGCCATCATTATCCAAAACCTGCATCTCAGGACCGGTGTTATATGATGAAGGGTACTTTGCAAAATCTTCTTTTACAAAGAAGATAATTCCGCTATTCCCGTTTTTGGAGATTTTCCATTCCAGTTTAAGATGGAAATTTCCATACTCTTCGTTAGTTGTAATGTCTCCTCCTTGCCCTTCTTTTTTATTTTTAGCATCCAGATAAAGTGCCCCATCGCTCACTTTCCATGCTTGTCCAACTTCTTTTTTACCATAAGAATGCCATCCTGCAGTTGTTTTACCGTCAAATAGTTTTTGCCATCCAGTAGATGCAGTCTTTGAGGTGCTATTCATGTCATTTGTACTTGATCTGTATCCGCTGAACAAAATTGCTGAGAGAATAATTAGGCTTAAATATTTCATATTAATTTGTTTTTAGAGCAAGGATATATTTAACCATTTCTTTTGCATCATCTTTAGTGATAGCTGGATGCGGTGCCATTGGAATTTCTCCCCAAGTTCCTGATCCACCTGCAATGATTTTGCTTGCCAGCATTTCAATATTTTCATCTGTTGCTGGATATTTTTTTGCTACATCAATATAAGCTGGACCAACAATTTTAGCATCAACTTTATGACAGGTTAAACAGTCTGAACTACTGATCAGTTGTTCTCCCTTTAATGATCCACCAGTTACCGCTGCTCCCGGAGCTGCTTCTGCAGGTGCTGCAGATGCAACTGTACTTGTATCTTCAGTTCCTTCTGATTTTTCGCTACTTGTACAAGCAAAAATTAAGCTGCAGATTCCAAAAATTGCTATTATTTTTTTCATAAAATAGTTTAATATATCATTGTAAAAATAGTCATTTTAATTAAATGCCCAGAATTTTTCGGTTAAACTCATCATCACTTCCACGACCTGCAAAATCATCAAAAGCCTTTTCAGTTACACGAATAATATGATCATTAATAAATTTGGCTCCTTCGCGTGCTCCATCTTCTGGGTGCTTGATACAACATTCCCATTCCATTACGGCCCATCCTTTAAAGTCGTATTGGGTTAGTTTGCTGAAAATCTTTTTGAAGTCTACCTGCCCATCGCCAGGTGAGCGGTACCGGCCCGCACGATTAGCCCAGCTTTGATATCCTCCAAATGTTCCCTGTTTCCCTGTTGAGTTGAACTCAGCATCTTTTACGTGGAATGCTTTAATTCGGTCATGATAATGATCAATATATTGAACATAATCAAGGCATTGTAAAACAAAATGAGATGGATCGTATAATAAACACGCTCTAGGATGGTTATTGACCTTTTCCAAAAACATTTCATAGGTTATCCCATCAAAAAGGTCTTCGCCCGGATGAATCTCATAGCAAACATCTACACCATGCTCATCAAAATGATTCAAAATGGGTAGCCATCTTTTTGCCAATTCTTTGAAGCCAGCATCAACCAGTCCTTCTGGCCGTTGAGGCCATGGATGCCAGGTATGCCAAAGTAAGGATCCACTGAAAGTGGCGTGAGCGGTAAGTCCCATGTTTTTGGAAGCCATTGCTCCATATTTCAATTGCTGAACGGCCCATTCGGTACGTGCTTTTGGATTATTATGCACAGAGGCAGGAGCAAAGCCGTCAAAAAGAAGGTCATAGGCAGGGTTTACAGCCACTAGCTGTCCCTGTAAGTGGGTAGATAACTCCGTAATCTCCAAACCACATTCATTCACTAATCCCTTAATCTCATCAGCATAAGTCTTGCTTTCGGCTGCTTTTTGAAGATCGATGCATCGTGGATCCCAGGTGGGGATCTGTACTCCAGCATATCCAAGGCTTTTTGCCCATTTACATATTGATTCTAGGCTATTAAAGGGAGCTTCATCGCCTAAAAACTGGGCAAGAAATATTCCGGGTCCTTTTATTGTAGTCATTATTTTATAGATTAAACTTCAAAATTTGTCCATTTTTCATTACTTGAACTGCTTTTAACCACATTGTCGATAAAAGCCATTCCTCTGATCCCTTCATCTACTGATGGGAAATCAAGTGCTTCAGCTGCAGGATTTGTACCCTCTATCCTGGCAGAAAGACATAAGGCAAAATTCCGATAAAGGTTACCAAATGCTTCGAGATAACCTTCAGGATGCCCTGCTGGTGTGCGGCTATTGAAGGCTGCATAATTTGAAAGGTTATGACCACCCGTTCTTAAGATCTGAACCGGATGATCCAGCCATTTTAAAATTAACGTATTGGGCTCTTGCTGAGCCCATTCCAGGCCTCCTTTTTCTCCATATACTCTAATCTTTAATGCATTCTCTTCACCTGCTGCTATCTGTGAAGCAACTAGCACGCCATTAGCTCCATTATCGAAACGAAGCAGCACATTCCCATCATCATCTAATAATCTACCATCAACCACAATACTGAGGTCGGCACATAGTTTACTGATTTTTAATCCGCTGATATATTCAGCTAGATGGGCTGCATGTGTTCCAATATCTCCCATACATCCGCTTTTGCCTGATCTTTTAGGATCTGTTCTCCATGCGGCCTGTGGGTTGTTATCTTTTTCGGATAAGCGGCTTAACCACCCTTGAGGATATTCTACTAAAATCTTTCTGATCTTACCCAACTCTCCTGCTTTGACTAGTTGTTTAGCCTGCTTGACCATAGGATAACCGGCATAGGTATGGGTAAGCAGTAATAAAAGCCCGGTTTGTTCAACCTTTTTCTTTAATTGTTTGGCTTCATCCAATGTAAAAGAGATGGGTTTATCTATTACCACATGGAAACCATGATCGAGTGCCATCATTGCTGGTGCAAAATGGGCATGATTTGGAGTGACTATGGTTACAAAATCCATGCGCTGATCTGCCAAAAGCTGACTTTCTTTGGTGATCATATCTTCAAAGCTATGGTAGATTCTGCTCTCTTCAAGGAACAGCATTCGGCCACTCTCATCTGCGTTCTCAGGACTAGTACTCAGTGCTCCACAAACCAGTTCAATCATTCCGTCCATATTGGCTGCAATGCGGTGAATGGCCCCAATAAAAGCTCCCTTTCCTCCACCTACCATCCCCATTCTTAGTTTTCTGTTCATTTGTATCTAATAAAATATGTTAAGCTTGTTATTATTTGCTAAATCGGCTATCGGGATAAAATATCTTATCTAAGACTTTAAACCTGAAAAGAAGCAATCTTAATAAGGTGCCCAATATAATAATTGAGTCCCAAAATTTAAATTCAATCCTTGATTTTTCAGATATTCTACTCTGTTTCCCCTTATTTTTTTATTGAAAATTTATAAACGCTGCTGGTATTGTACAACATTCCCGGATTTAATACCGTGCTCGGAAAGGTTGGCTGATTTGGCGAATCCGGAAAATGTTGTGTTTCCAGGCAGAATGCAGTTCTGAAATCGTCTTTTGAACCACGTTTGAATGTGTTTTTACTCTTCATGAAATTCCCGCTGTAAAATTGAAGTCCGGGTTCTTTCGTGAATACCTCCATAATGATTCCCGATTTATCTCCTTCAACTGTAGCTGCATGGTGCATTTGATTGCCATTTCGGTTATTTAAAACATAATTATGATCATATCCCTTTCCGTTCTTTAATTGTTCATGATCATCTGCAACTCTTTTACCGATTGCTGAAAATTTTCTAAAGTCAAATGGAGTTTCGGCAACAGGCTCATGCTTTCCTGTTGGGATCAATGTTGAATCAACGGGGGTGTATAAATTTGCATTGATCTGAAGCTGGTGATTTAGAATAGTTCCTGAGCCTTCACCATTTAAATTAAAAAATGCATGATTTGTTAGATTCACAACAGTCTTTTTATTTGTGGTGGCTTCATAGCTTATCTTTAATTCATTCTCATCTGTTAGATTATAAATAACCTTTACCTTAAGATTACCCGGATAGCCCTCCTCCATATCTTTTGATAAATAGCTGAATGCTATTGACTGTTCATTGATTTCTTTGGTATCCCATACAACATCCTGAAATCCTTTTTTACCACCATGTAGTGAATTTACTCCATTATTTATTGAAAGGGAATAGGTAGTTCCATCCAGAATGAATTTTCCTTTTGCAATTCGATTGCCATATCGTCCAATTGTTGCTCCAAAATAAGGTTCAGTTGATTTTAGGTATTGATCAACACTCGAAAATCCCACAATTACATCTGTTTGAACTCCATGTTTATTGGGTACTTTCAGACTTATTATTCTTGCACCATAATTTGTAAAGGCAGCTTCAACTCCATTTTTATTTTTTAAAATATAGAGATCCGTATTTTTTCCATCAATGTTTTTTTGAAATTCTTTTTGAGATAAAACAGGTGATTTTGATATACTATCAACTCGAACTTGCTGATTTTTTGTGGAGCTGCTAGTGCATGAAATCAGCATATTCAGGCAAAGTATTGGCAGAAGTAATTTGAAATGAAGTTTCATTACGTTATCTGGCTTTAAGGCATGAGCAGTTGACTTGGTTTTAGGTACCAAATCAAAGCTTTGATTTTATAGTAATTTTGCAGGTATGAATTTTATGGTTCGCAGCAATGGCCTTTGTTTAATATTTTTGGGTTCTGAACTGATAGAAACATACAGATTGTATAATTTTCTGTCCATTACCTGCTTAACTGAAATTGAAGTATTTTTCTGTAAATTGAAAGTTCCATTATCTATAAAATCACCTTTCCCGATCAATAAACCTTTTTCTGAATCTAGTCTAAGTTCAATTGTATAATTTCCGATTTGACCCTTTGAAATATTTTCTAGTTCAATATGGCTAATTCCTGAAAGATCTATCTGATTTACTGAAAACCAACCATTGTTTTCCGGATAAACAAGGAATCCACTAGTTGTAGAGTCTTTTAATGCGATTCTTGTTCTTTCAGTAAGCTCACGGGCACTATAGATATTGCTTCGCAAATTAACAGTAGCGGCGCTTGAAAGTGGTTTTAAACCTGCTGCTCCCTGGTCGGTGTAACTAGCATATAAACTAAAAATAGTATTTTCACTATCAGAACTTGAGGCTGAAGGAATAATTTTTCCCTGTATTGGAAGCGTTGCTTTCGCTACCGCTTTGTTTTCTAATGATAAAACCCATTGGGCAATTTTTTTAGAATCTGAATCACTCATGGTAGGGTGGGCAGACATGGCTATTTCTCCCCAAACGCCTGCACCGCCTTTAATGATCTTTGCAGCCAAATAGTTAGCTGCATTTGCATCTTTCTGATATTTCGCAGAAACCTGAGTAAATGATGGCCCAATAGATTTTTTATTCACTTGATGACATGACTGGCAATCTGATTTGAGCATCAGGGCTTGTCCTGCCTGAGTTTCAGAATAAGCCTGATGTCCAAGCGTTGAACCCGCAAGGTCAGTGCCTTTAATATAATTATTTGCAATATAAACAGTGCTTTTATTAACTACAGCACCTTGATCACTCACCATTACCTGATAATCAACTGGCCTTCCTGCAAAATAAAAGCTACGATTTCCTTTCAAGAGGATATCTACTTTAGGTCCTGAATTGCCTGCTGTAACTTCAATTGCACTGCTATTAGAACTAGCCATCTGTTTATCAGTCAACTTAACGCTAACAGGATATTCACCGGCTTTTGTATACGTATATTCAATGGTTGGTTGTTTGGTAGTTTTCTTTAGTCCATTACCCAGATCCCAAACATAATTTATTTCATCACCATCTGGATCAACTGCGTCAACTTTAGCTTGAAGTTTATAAGGCAGCAAGCCGCTGGTGTTTTTAATAATCAGCTTATTTATTTTTGGAGGTCGGTTACCGGCAATGTAATCTATCCTAGAAATTCCAGCATCCGAATTTTTAGTGAACCATCCTTTACCATATTCCAATACATAGATTCGGCCATCAGGACCTACCTCCATATCAACTGGAGCTGCAAAAGATGTAGAAGGCATAAAATCTTCCATGCTGTCATAATCGCCATTTGCTTTCATGGTAACTGGTTTGATCCAATTTCTAATCCACTCGTAAAAAAACAGTTTATTATTGTAATAATCAGGATATCTGGTTTCTACAGGATAGTTTTCATTATGATATACCGGCCCTGCCATTGCAGTTCTACCCCCAGTTCCAAGTAGCGGAAATTCTTTGGAAATAGCATATGGATACCAAATAAATGGCGGCTGTACTGCCGGAAGGTTTTTTAAACCGGTATTGTTCGGAGAATTATTGACCGGTTTTTCTGGGTCGAAAGCCACACCTGCTGTCCCGGTTTTATAGTCATATGCTCTATAAGGGTAGTTTTTGCCAACAAAATATGGCCAGCCAAAAAAACCAGCATTTCTGGCCTGGTTTAATTCATCATAACCTCTTGTTCCGCGTTCCGGACTATCAGCACCTGCATCGGGTCCAACCTCTCCCCAGTAAAGAAACCCTGTTTTACTATCAACAGATATGCGATATGGATTACGGTTTCCCATTACATAGATTTCAGGTCTTGTACCAGGTGTATTGGGTGGGAATAAATTACCTTGAGGTATTTCGTAGCTGCCATCATCC